>JADGHI010000429.1 GCA_019689515.1 Acetobacteraceae bacterium
TTAATTGCCAGGCGGCGGACGGGCGGGGGGGCATCCTCGCGGTCTTCGTCGAGGACGTAGACCGCACGGAATGGCGCGCGCTGCGCGAAAGCCTGGAGCTGGAGGGGGCGGCGCGGCGCTTCCTCACCACGGCGGCGGCGCGGCCCGTGGTCGCCGTGACCTGCTGCTCGCGAATGGAGCTGCTCGGGCTGGAGGCGCCGGACGCAGTGCCGGAGGGGGAGCTGCGCTTCCGCAACCCGGCGCATCCGGCGGCGAGGCAGCCCGGGGCCCTGGCGCCAGCGATCGAGCCGGCGCCGTAGCGTCGCTCCGGAGAGGTGGCGGGCGCGGGCAGCCACCGCGCCGACAGAAAAGCGTTCCGGCCGTGCCACGCAACCGGCGACTTTTGGCCACGTTCCTCGTGCTGATTGTGCAGTGCGGCGCGCCGATGCGCAGCCGTTCCGAGGACCCATCCCGATGACCAAGCTGGAGTACGAGAACAAGCTCGCCGAGCTTGACCGGTTGCTGAACGACCCCGAGGTGCAGATGGACCCGCACCGCGTCTGGTCCCTGCTGGCCGAGTTGAGCGCGCATGAGTTGCGGAACCGGTCCGACATCGGAGCAGCGGGGGCCGGCATGGCGGCGGGCGCGACCCTGACGCGAGGGCGCGTCCTGGGACAGTAGCCCGGCAGGGGGCGCCTTCCCTCCGGGCCGGCGGCCCTCAGGGCGCCGCGCGTTCCGCGGCGATCAGGAATTCGCGGTTCCCCTCGGGCCCCAGGATCGGGCTCGGGGTGAGGCCGATCACCCGCCATCCCGGCAGGCCGGACCACCAGGATTCGATGGCGGCGCAGACCGCCTCGTGCACCGCCGGGTCGCGCACCACGCCGCCCTTGCCCACGGCCTCCGGCCCAGCCTCGAACTGCGGCTTGATCAGGGCCACCGCCCAGGCGCCGGGGGCGCAGAGGGCGAGCGGCGCGGGCAGGACGGTGCGCAGGCCGATGAAGCTGGCGTCGCAGACCAGCACGCCGACCGGCTCCGGCACCTGGGAGGCGTTCAGGTAGCGGGCATTGGTCCGCTCCAGCACCACCACTCGCGGGTCGTTGCGCAAGGACCAGGCAAGCTGGCCGTGGCCGACATCCACGGCATAGACCCGCGCCGCCCCGTGCTTCAGCAGCACATCCGTGAAGCCGCCGGTCGAGGCGCCGATGTCGAGGCAGACGCGGCCCTCTGGCGACAGGCCGAAGTGCTCCAGCGCATGGGCGAGCTTCACCCCGCCGCGCGACACCCAGGGATGATCCTGCCCACCGCGCAGCTCGAGCGGCGCGTCCTCGCGCACCGCCTCGCCGGGCTTCTCCACGCGCCGCTCGCCGGAGAACACCTTGCCGGCGAGGATCAGCGCCTGGGCGCGGGCGCGGCTCTCGGCGAGGCCGCGCTCGACGAGCGCCTGGTCGGCCCTGCGCTTCGGCGCCTTCAAGCCCGCGCCGGCCGCACCGCCTCGGCCCGGCCGAGCGCGCCGAGCGCCGCGGCGACGATGTGCGGGGCGTTCAGCCCGGCCTCGTCGTACTGCTTGCGCGGGCTGTCGTGGTCGATGAAGCGGTCCGGCAGGCAGAGGGTGCGGATCTTCAGCCCCTGGTCGAGCATCCCGCGCCCGGCCAGGTGCTGCAGCACGATCGCGCCGAAGCCGAGCATCGAGCCCTCCTCGATCGTGATCAGGACTTCGTGCTCACGCGCCAGGCGCTCGACCAGCGCGGTGTCGAGCGGCTTGGCGAAGCGGGCGTCGGCGACGGTGCAGGAGAGGCCCCGCGCGGCCAGCTCGTCCGCGGCCTTCATGCATTCGGCGAGGCGCGCGCCGTAGGAGAGCAGTGCGATCGCCGTGCCCTCGCGGAGCACACGGCCCTTGCCGATCTCAAGCACGCTGCCGCGCGCCGGCACCGGCACGCCCACCCCCTCGCCGCGCGGGTAGCGGAAGGCGCTCGGGCGGTCGTCAATCGCCGCGGCGGTCGCGACCATGTGGGCGAGCTCCGCCTCGTCCGCGGCCGCCATCAGCACGATGCCCGGCAGGCAGCCGAGGAAGGCGATGTCGTAGGCGCCGGCATGGGTCGCGCCGTCGGCGCCGACCAGCCCGGCACGGTCCATGGCGAAGCGCACGGGGAGGTACTGCAGCGCCACGTCGTGCACGACCTGGTCGTAGGCGCGCTGGAGGAAGGTGGAGTAGATCGCGCAGAAGGGCTTCATCCCCTCCGTCGCCATGCCGGCGGCGAAGGTGACGGCGTGCTGCTCGGCGATGCCGACGTCGAAGGTGCGATCCGGGAACTTCTTCGCGAACAGGTCGAGCCCGGTGCCGGAGGGCATGGCGGCGGTGATCGCGACGATGCGCTTGTCGGCCTCGGCCTCGGCGATCAGGGCGTTGGCGAAGACCTTGGTGTAGCTCGGCGGCCCGGGCGGGGCCTTGGCCTGCTCGCCGGTGATGACGTTGAACCGCTGCACGCCGTGGTACTTGTCGGCGCTCTGCTCGGCCGGCGGGTAGCCCTTGCCCTTCTGCGTCACGACATGCAGCAGGACCGGGCCGGGATCGTCCGCCTCGCGCAGGTTGCGCAGCACGGGCAGCAGGTGGTCGAGGTCGTGCCCGTCGATCGGGCCGACATAGTAGAAGCCGAGCTCCTCGAACAGCGTGCCGCCGGTGAGCAGGCCGCGGGCATATTCGTCGGCGCGCTTGGCCGCGCGCTCGATCGGCGCGGGGAAGCGGCGGGCGAGGCGCGCCATCATCTCGCGCATCGAGAGGAAGGGGCGCGAGGAGATCAGCCGCGACAGGTAGGCCGACATGGCGCCGACCGGCGGCGCGATGGACATGTCGTTGTCGTTGAGGATGACGATGAGCTTCGCCTTCATCGCGCCGGCGTTGTTCATCGCCTCGTAGGCCATGCCGGCGCTCATCGCGCCGTCGCCGATGACGCAGATGACGTGGCGGTCGTCGCCGCCTTTGAGGTCGCGCGCCACCGCCATGCCGAGACCGGCAGAGATGGAGGTCGAGGAATGCGCCGCGCCGAAGGGGTCGTACTCGCTCTCGCTGCGGCGGGTGAAGCCGGAGAGGCCGCCGCCCTGGCGCAGCGTGCGGATGCGGTCGCGCCGGCCGGTGAGGATCTTGTGGGGATAGGCCTGGTGGCCGACATCCCAGATCAGGCGGTCGCGCGGCGTGTCGAACACCGCGTGGATCGCGACCGTCAGCTCGACGACGCCGAGCGAGGCGCCGAGATGGCCGCCCGTGGTGCTCACCACGTCGATCGTCTCGGCCCGCAGCTCGTCCGCGACCTGGCGCAACTGCGCAGCGGAAAGGTTGCGCAGGTCTGCGGGTGAGCGGACGCGGTCGAGCAGCGGGGTCGCCGGGCGGGTCATCCGGTCAATTCCTCCGATTGATGGCATAGGCGGTGAGCGCGCACAGCAGATTCGCGCGCTCGCCGAGTGCGTCGAGGTGCCGCCGAGCCTGCTCGGCGAGCCGCTCGGCCTGCGCGCGGGCGCGCTCCTCGCCGAGCAGCCCGACCAGCGTCGCCTTGCCGGCGCCGGCATCCTTGCCGGTTCGCTTGCCGGTCTCCTCCGCCGTGGCGGTCGCGTCCAGCAGATCGTCGGCGATCTGGAAGGCGGCGCCGAGCTCGCGCCCATAGGCCGCGAGCGCATGGCGCAGCGGCCCCGGTGCCTTGCCGAGGATCGCCCCGGCCTCGGCGGAGAATTCGATCAGCTTGCCGGTCTTGAGGAGCTGCAGCCGGCCGATCGCGGCCTCGTCGAGCGGCGTGGCGCTCTCCTCGGCCAGCATGTCGAGCATCTGGCCGCCGCACATGCCGCGCGGGCCCGCGGCGCGCGAGAGGCAGCGCACCAGCTCGGCGCGCACGGCCGGGTCGGCGTGGGTGTCCTCCTCGGCCAGCACGGTGAAGGCGTGGGCCTGGAGCGCGTCGCCGGCGAGGATCGCGGTCGCCTCGTCGAAGGCCTTGTGGCAGGTCGGCTTGCCGCGGCGCAGGTCGTCGTCGTCCATCGCCGGCAGGTCGTCGTGCACCAGCGAGTAGGCGTGCACCATCTCGATCGCCGCGGCGACGCGCAGCGCGGCGCTGCG
>JADGHI010000430.1 GCA_019689515.1 Acetobacteraceae bacterium
GGCGAGAGCGCGAGCGCCGCCCAGTGCCGCGTGTCCTCGAGCGCCCGCTGCGGGTCGGTGTCGAAGGAGACCTTCACCTCGATCATGCGGTCGAAGTCGGGCTTCGGCACCCCGGCTGCCTCCAGCCCTGCCGCGACATTCGGCAGCAGGGTCTCGGTGTACAGCTCGGGCTTCTTGCCGCTGGTGCAGATGAAGCCGTCGCCCGCGCGGCCCGCGTATTTCGCCACCAGCGCGCCGGCGGCCGCGACGTAGATCGGCACCATGCGCTCCGGCCGGTCGTAGATCGTCGCCTTCTCGGTGCGGTAGTACTGGCCCTCGAAGGTGACGCGGTCCTCGCTCCAGAGCTTGCGGATCAGCGTCACCGCCTCGCGCAGCCGGGCGAAGCGCTCCTTGAACTCCGGCCAGGGCGCGCCCGTCGCCGGAACCTCGTTGAGCGACTCGCCGGTGCCGATGCCGAGCACGACGCGGCCCGGGAACATCGCCCCCAGCGTGCCGAAGGCCTGGGCGACGATCGAGGGATGGTAGCGGAAGGTCGGCGTCAGCACGCTGGTCCCGATCACGGCCCGCGTGGTCCGCGCGCCGAGCGCGCCGAGCCAGGCGATGGAGGAGGGCGCGTGCCCGTCCGTGTGCTTCCAGGGCTGGAAGTGATCGCTGACGAAGATCGAGTCGAACCCGACCGCCTCGGCCAGCACGGAGAACTCCAGCAGCCTGCCCGGGGCGAACTGCTCCGCGGAGGCCTTGTAACCGAGCTTCAGCACATCCCCGCTCCGGGCCTGTGGTTGCCGGGCGGGAGTCTATAGGCTCGGCGGGCGGCCGGGAACAACCCGGCACGGAGGAGGCGATCCCCATGAAGCTCGGCGTGGCTCTGCCCCTGGACGATATCGGCGGCGACCCCGGGATCCTGCGCGAATTCGCGCAGGCCGCAGAGGCCGAGGGCTATGACGACCTGATGCTGCCCGACCACGTGCTCGGCGTGAACGTCGCCAGCCGGCCGGACTGGGACCGGGCGCGCGCCACCTCGGCCAACCTGTTCCACGATCCCTTCGTGGCCTTCGGCTTCCTCGCCGCCTGCACCACGCGCATCGGCTTCTCCACCCAGGTGCTGATCCTGCCGCAGCGCCAGACCGTGCTGGTCGCCAAGCAGGCGGCGTGCCTGGACGTGCTGTGCCGGGGCCGGTTCCGCCTCGGCATCGGCGTCGGCTGGAACGAGGTCGAGTTCGTCGGGCTGAGCGAGGACTTCCACAACCGCGGCCGGCGTTCGGAGGAGCAGGTGCAGGTGCTGCGGGCGCTCTGGGCGGAGCCGCACGTCACCTTCAAGGGCCGCTGGCACGACATCGAGGACGCGGGCCTCAACCCGCTGCCGCCGCGCCGGCGCATCCCGATCTGGTTCGGCGGGCATGTGGACGCGACGCTTCGGCGCATCGCGAAATGGGGCGACGGGTGGATGATGCTCGCCCACCCGCCGGGCGAGGAGGCGTGCAGGGCCTTCGACACACTGCGCCGCTACGTCGAGGCCGAAGGCCGCGATCCGGCGAGCGTCGGCATCGAGGTCTGGGTCTCGGCCGCCGAGGGCGCGGAGAAGGAGTGGCGCGAAGAATTCCGGTTCTGGAAGGACGCCGGCGTCACGCATGTGACGCTGAACAACACCTATGGCCGCTACCACCACAAGCGCATCGCCGGGCGCTCCATGGTGGAGCACCTGGACGCGATGCGCCGCTACCGCGCGGCGGTGTCGGATCTGGTCTGAACGCGTCGGCCCTGTGGCGAAGATGCCCGGTGTTCTCCTGGCGGAACGGATCGGCTTGCCGTAGGCTGCACCCCCTGTTGTCCGCGGAATCACGGAGAGCCTCGGCATGACCACGCAGCATGGGCGCCGCATGGGGGCGCCCTGCCCAGCGCGTCCGCAGCGGGCCTCGGGGTGGGCCGGCGGGCCCGCTCGTCAGGGGGCCAAGGCCGGGTGACGCGCTGGCACCTTGCGGCACTGCCGATGCTCCTGCTGTTCGCCGGCGGCTGCGAATTGCGGCGGGCCGACGGGCCGGTCACCGGCTCGGAGGGCGCCCGCGCCGAGATCGCGGCGGCGCGCTCCGACGTGAACGACACCTGCCGTTATCAGCTCGAGCTCTTCCTCGACGCCGTGGGGGTGCTCGACCGCATCGGTGCGCCGAGGTCCAGGGTCGCGCTGGCCCGCACGCTGGGCGGCGAGAACGCGGCGCTGTCGCAGATGCAGGGCACCTTCGAGCGGTTGCTCCAGTGCCGCTCGATCGAGGCGCAGCGGCTGCGGACCGACCTCGCCGATGGCCGCCTGTCCCGCCGCCAGGCCGGGCTGCGCATGGAGGCCCTGCGGTCGCGCATGCGCCGCGACCTCGTCATCGCCAACCAGGTCACGACCCGAGTCTCCGCCCGGTCCGAGGAGCTGAACCGGGCAGCGGGGGAGGTCCTCGCCGGCCGCAGGCTGCCGAGCTTCACCCAGTTCGCCTCCGCGCCGGAGGCCGCCGCCGGCCGCGCCCCGCCGGCGCCCGCACCAAACCCGGCCACAGGCCGCGGGTCCAACGAGGACCTGCGCACCCTCGCGGCCACCAACATCGCGTATCGCGACAACTTCCAGCAGACCTTGGCGCAGGCGGAGGAGTCGCTGCCCTCCACCTTCGAGCTTCCGGGCCTGTTCTCGGGCTTCGAGCTCGGAAGCTGAACGCGGCGCCGGCCTGCCTGCGCGCTGTACGCTCCGTCAGGTGTCCGCGAGCGCGGCGAGCGTCCGCTCGCGTGCGGCGAAGTCGCCGTCCTCGTGCACGGGCTGGATGCAGACATGCGTCGCGCCCGCATCGAAATGGGCGCGCAGGCCGTGCTTGATCGTCTCGGCATCGCCGTGCAGGACCATCGCGTCGATGAAGCGGTCGCTGCCGCCATCGGCCAGGTCCGCCTCGGTGAAGCCGAGACGCAGCCAGTTGTTGCGGTAATTCGTTAGCACCAGGTAGTGCGCCAGCTCCTTGCGGCCGAGGGCGCGCGCACGTGCCGGGTCGGTTTCCAGGCAGACCTTCTGCTCCACCGCGAGCCACTTCGAAGGGCCGAGAATCGCCGCCGCCTGACGCGTGTGCTCGGGCGTGACGTTGTAGGGCACGGCGCCGCGCGTGCGCTCGGTCGCGAGCGCCAGCATCTTGGGCCCCAGGGCGGCGATTACGATCGGCCAGTCCTGCGCCCCTTCCTGATCCTTGGTGATGCCGTCGAGATAGGCGCGCATGGCCGGGATCGGCTTCTCGTAGCGATGGCCGCGCAGCCCCTCGACCATCGGGACGTGGCTGACGCCCAGGCCGAGGACGAAGCGGTCGCCGTACAGCCCGTTGAGCGTCAGCATGCCGCGCCGCGCGGAGAAGGGGTCGCGCGCGTAGATGTTGGCGATCGAGCTGCCGATCACCAGTCGCTGACTGTTGGCGAGCAGGAAGCTCGCCAGCGAGAACGACTCGTAGCCACGCGATTCCGGGTACCAGAGGGCCGTGTAGCCATGTGCCTCGACGCTGCGCAGCAGGTCCTTGAGCTGGGCCGCGTTCAGCCGGTCGGTCGAATACCACACGCCCAGGCGTCCAAGCTGCATGATCCTGACCTCCTGTTCCGTGATGGTCGAAGTGGGATGGACCCTAGCCCAAGCGGTCCCCCCCGACGATGCTCCTCAGTCGAGGCCGCCCGCCGCCTCGGCGAATTGTGCCTGCCGATGTGCGGCGAGCGACCACGCCACCTCAAAGCGGATGTACGGTGCCGCGCCGCGCCTCCGCTATCCCGCTCGCCGGTAGAGCGCGACACCATCGGCCCGGACCTCGCGCGTAAGCTCCCCGGCCACCACCAGCCGGTTCAGATGCGCCAGCGTCTCGGCGATCCCCGCGCCCAGCGCGCGGTGGTCGAGCGGGCGGGTGAACAGCACCTTCGCCGCCTCCAGCGCGGTCATCGGCGTGGCGGCGCAGGCGTCGCGCAGCATCTCCAGGCGCGAGGCGTGGTGCGCCGCGATCGCGCCGATCCGCCGGTGCAGCCCGTGGAACGGCTCCCCGTGTGAGGGCAGCACCAGCGTGTCCGGCG
>JADGHI010000431.1 GCA_019689515.1 Acetobacteraceae bacterium
GGCTGTCCTCGAGCGAGGCGGTCACCGTCGCCCCGAGCCGCGCGCGCTGCTCCGGCGCGATCCGCACCTTGGTGCCAACCAGCACATCCCGCGCGCCGCCGCCGAGCGCCTTCAGCACCTGGCCGAGATTCCGCTCCGACTCGCCGTTCCCGTAGGCGGCCGCGGTGTCGAAGTAGTTGACCCCGGCCTCGATGGCGCGCGCGACGGAGCGCTCCCTGTCGGCCGGCGCGCCGCGGACCATGAGCCCGCCGACCACGCCGCACCCATAGCCGAGCACCGGCACCATCAGCCCGGTGCGGCCGAGCCTGCGCTGTTCCATACGCTACGTCTCCTCTCCTGCCGGCGGTGGACCGGCGCGACGGTGGCCGCCCGCCTGTTGGATCGAGAGCCCACGGCACGGGCGCGCCGATGGTGCGGCGGCGGGACCCCGAATCCAACCTCCTCCTTACACTGGACCACCAGCGGATCGCCCACCGCCCCGAACCGGGCAGGGCCACGCCCCCGCATCACGCCCGAGGAGCCGCCAGCCGTCTCACCCCGCTCGCCCGAGATACTGGGCCGTGCCCTGCATCAGCATCTCCACGGCGACCGTCACCAGGAGCATCCCCATCAGCCGCTCCAGCGCCGTCAGCCCGCGATCCCCGAACAGCTTCCGGAAATTGCCTGCGAGGTAGAGGATGACCGTGGTGGCAAGCCAGGCGAGGATCAGCGCGGCGAGCCAGACAGGCCACCGTTCGGGCCACCGGCTCAACAGCAGCAGCTCGGTCGCCACCACCGACGGCCCCGCGATGTAGGGCACGGCCAGCGGAACGATGAAGGGCTCCGCGTCGGCGTCCTCGTGCGGGGAGCGGTCCGGGAAGATCATCCGGATCGCGATCAGCAGCAGAACGATCCCCCCCGATACGGTGAGAGCGGCCGGCGAGACCTGGAGCAGATCGAGGGCGAACGGTCCGGCGAAGAGGAAGGCGACCATGACCGCCAGCGCGATCAGCGCCTCGCGCAGGATGACCGCACGGTGCCGTCCGGGATCCACCTTGCGCAGCGCCGCCAGGAACAGCGGGATGTTCCCAAGGGGATCCATCACGAGGAACAGGAGCGTCGCGGCCGAGAGCAGCGTCATGCGGCACGCCTCATGGCGAGGGCTTCGTGGTTGCCGGGGATGATGCCGAAGGCCGGGCCGGCCGTCTCCCGGACCGTGGCGAAGCCGCGCCCTGTGCCCGCCCATGGCGGCGTAGGGCGGAACGGACGGGCGGCCGAACCAGCCGCCGCCACGCGGCTCTGGCGCGGCAGCGGGCATCCCGGCAGGATCGTCCCCGGAGACCACCACAAGCACCCGGGGGAAATGCCGATGCCCGACAACGCCTCTCCCGCCGCCGCGCCACGCTGGCAGCCAAGCGAGCGTTATCCCGATCCCTCGATCGTCGCGCTCGACCCGTCGTTCAAGAAATATCACATCGCGCTCAGCGCGGTGGAACGGCTCTGGCACGGCTCGCGCTGGGGCGAGGGGCCGGTCTGGCTCGGTGACATGCGCTGCCTGCTGTGGTCCGACATCCCCAACAACCGCGTGCTGAAATGGGATGAGGAAACCGGCGCCGTCAGCGTCTGGCGCAAGCCCTCCAACAACGCCAATGGCCACACCCGCGACCGCCAGGGACGCATCATCGCCTGCGAGCATCTCGGCCGCCGCGTCGTGCGCTTCGAGTACGACGGCGCGATCACCGTCCTCGCCGACCGCTTCCAGGGCAAGCGGCTGAACAGCCCGAACGACGTGGTGGTGAAGAGCGACGGCAGCATCTGGTTCACCGACCCGCCCTTCGGCCTCTACGCCTACTACGAGGGCGAGAAGGCGGAGCCCGAGCTGCCGCACACCAACGTCTACCGCATAGATGGACAGACCGGCGAGATCACGCTGGTCGCCGACGACATCAACCACCCGAACGGCCTCGCCTTCTCGCCCGACGAGAAGATCCTCTACATCGTCGAGAGCCGGAGCGAGCCGCGCAACATCCTCGCCTACGACGTCGGCGCGGACGGCAAGACCCTGCGAAACCGCCGCGTCTTCTATGCCTGCAAGCCGGGCGAGACGCCGGACGGGTTCCGCGTGGACCTGGACGGCAACCTGTGGTGCGGCTGGGGCATGACGGCGGAGTACGACGGGGTTCGGGTGCTCAATCCCTCCGGCGTCCCCATCGGCCACATCCACCTGCCGGAGCGCTGCGCGAATCTCTGCTTCGGCGGCCGGCACCGGAACCGCCTGTTCATGGCGGCGGCGCAGTCGCTCTACGCGCTCTACGTGAACACGCAGGGGGTGAAGGGGGGCTGAGCGCATGTCCCCCGCAGCCCTCCTGACGGCACGGCCTTCGGAGACTCGCCGTGACCCGGGAAGCGCACCGGGCCGAAGCGTCCGAGCACGTCGGGGACGAGATGGCCGAGCGGTTCGGGATCGCACGGCCGAAGGAGCGCGGCGACCAGACCGTCGCCGGCTCCGCATTGCCCACGACTCCGACAGCCCCTTTCCCCTGCCTGCCGGGAGCGGCGTTCAGGCCCTGATGAAGGCAAGGAGGTCCGGGTTCACCACATCGGCATGGGTGGTGCACATGCCGTGCGGGAATCCCTCATAGACCTTGAGCGTGCCGTTCTTTAGCAGCTTCGACGACAGCAGCGCGGAGGCGGCGATCGGCACGATCTGGTCGTCGTCACCGTGCATCACCAGCGTGGGCACGCCGATCGCCTTGAGGTCCTCGGTGAAGTCGGTCTCCGAGAAGGCCTTGATCCCGTCGTAGTGCGCCTTGGCGCCGCCCATCATGCCCTGGCGCCACCAGTTCCGGATCACCGACTCCAGGACCTGCGCGCCGGGCCGGTTGAAGCTGTAGAACGGGCCGCTCGCGATCTCGAAGTAGGACTGAGCGCGGTTGGCGGCGAGCTGCCGCCGGAAGCCGTCGAACACCTCGATCGGCAGGCCGCCGGGATTGGCCGGAGTCTTCACCATGAGCGGCGGCACGGCGCCGATCAGGACCAGCTTGGCGACACGTCCCTGGCCCTGGCCGTGACGGGCGACGTAGCGCGTCGCCTCGCCGCCGCCGGTGGAGTGGCTGATATGGACGGCGTTCCTCAGGTCGAGATGCTCCACGACGGCGGCGGCATCGGCCGCGTAGTGGTCCATGTCGTGGCCGTCACTGACCTGGCTGGAGCGACCGTGGCCGCGGCGGTCATGGGCGACGACGCGGTAGCCCTTGTCGAGGAAGTACAGCAGCTGCGTGTCCCAGTCGTCGGCGCTCAGTGGCCAGCCGTGGTGGAACACGAGAGGCTGAGCGTCCCTGGGACCCCAGTCCTTGTAGAAGATTTCGACGCCATCCCTCGTGGTGACCGTGCCCATGTCTGCGGTCCTTCCGGTTGCAGCGTTGGGGAAGGGAAACTCAGAGCGGCGGCGGTTCGGGCCGGGCGCGCCGCCAGCACCGTCGCGATCAGGCCGAGCGTGAGACAGTGGCGGCGCGATCCGGTTCGGAGAGTGTCGGTTCGGCCATCGAAGGCTCCGAGGCTTGATCCGACCATTTCCCCGATGCCCGGGGCACGGAGGCAGGGTCCACCCATCGCGGACCAGGTGGCAACCCAATTCGAGGCCAGGCGCCGCCGAAGGCTGCCGCCGATCCGCTGGGCTCGGCGGGCTTGAGTTCGTCGCCTCTCTACATCGAGGCTCACCCTTTTCGTCGCTTTGTTCTCCGGCCGCCGCGAACCGCTCTCGCACAATTGCCCGCGACGCCCGCCAATGGCCGGCCAATGGGCCACAGCACCTCCGCGAACAGCCGACGCGACACCGCGGCCCCCGCCATCTGGAAGGTGACGCAACGGCCGTGGCCCGCCTCCTTGGCGCCGATCCCGGCCAGCCTCTCCCGCAGGAAGGTCGGCGACCGCGGCTCCACCCCTCTCGGGCAGCACCGGCATCCGCAGGAAGGTGCCGGGTCCTGCCCCAGCGCGCGCGCCGCTGGAGCCGCACGGCGTTCGCGAGGGAGTGGCCGAAGGGTTGCGCGTCCCGTTTCGTTCTTGTATTGTTCTTACTC
>JADGHI010000432.1 GCA_019689515.1 Acetobacteraceae bacterium
CCAACGGGCCGACCTGCTGGTGCGCCTTGTGGTCGGTGTAGGGGTGCAGGACGCTCGCGATGTCGCGGGCAGCGTTGGAATTGCGGGGCGGGGTCATGGTCGGGGCCTTCCTCCGGCGATCCTGCGCCGGAGTGTAGGCGCGAACCCGCCCGGCACCCAAGCCCGGGGAGGCCGGCCGGGTCAGTGGCCGGGATGGCGGCCGCCGCCGGCGTGCGGGGGCGAGGGCGAAGCAGTCCTTCCGCCGCGGTAGCCGCGCAGCACGGCGTAGCGCTCCGTCTGCTCGGGCGAGAGCAGCGCGGCCGCCTCCAGGTGGTAACGCAGATGTGCCGCGCGCAGCGCCGCCTGCGCCGCGCCGGCTTCGGCGGTGGCCGCGGCGATCGCCTCGGGCGTGGCGCGGCGCTCCGCGAACAGCCGGTCGAGCGCGGCCTCGGCCGCGATCACGCGCTCGCCGAGCGGGATGGTCTCGGCGCGCATCGCCGCCAGCAGGCGTTCGAGGGCCGTGCGCTGGGCCTCGGTGAGCGAGAGCGCGTCGGCGAGTTCGAGCGCATGCAGCGGTCCGGGCCAGCCATTCAGCTCCGCGGGGAGGGCGAGGCCCATGCCGCGGCCGGCACGGAGATCGGCGACCTGCTCGGGCGAGAGGGCCTTGATCGCGCGCGAATCGAGCCCCGTATAAGGGGCGTCGGCCGCATGCGCGGCGAGCGGGGCCGGGAGCAAGGCAAAGCTTGCCAGCAGGAGCATCGGCAGGCGGGGCATGGTGTGTCCTTTCCCCTCGGTCATCGCCCGCGGCGCGGGAAGGCGCGCGAGGCTGCCCTGACGCCTTCCGCGGCGGGCGCATGATCGAAGCGGGCGCGCCAGCCGGCAAGGCAGAAGGGATGCCCGCCCGGCCCCGTGGCCAATGGCTTGCGGCCCCTTCGCCCTACGGGGCATGGTCCCGGCACAACGGAAGGACTGGGAAGGCGATGACCGTCATCAAGCCGCATGCTTCGCATTGGGGCTATTTCGACGCCGTGGTCGAGGACGGCCGCCTCGTCGGCGTGCGGCCCTTCGCCCGCGACCCGTTCCCCGGCTCGCTGATCGAGAGCATGCCGGACGTGGTCCATGCCAAGTGCCGCATAGACCGGCCCTATGTGCGCCGCGGCTGGCTGCGCGGCGAACGGCGCGGGGCCCTGCGCGGCGGCGATCCCTTCGTGCCGGTCTCCTGGGACCGCGTCACGCGCCTCCTCGCCGAGGAGACGCGGCGCGTGCGCGCGGAGCACGGGCCGAGCGCGATCTACGGCGGCAGCTACGGCTGGTCCTCGGCGGGCCGGTTCCACCACGCGAAGACGCAGCTCCAGCGCTTCCTGGGCCTCGGCGGCGGTTTCACCTCCTCGGTCACCTCCTATTCCTACGCCGCCGGCCAGACGCTGATGCCGCATGTGCTGGGCACGACGGAGGTGGTGCTCGGGCGCGTCACCGACTGGGCGGCGATCGCGGCCAACGCGAAGCTGATGCTCTGCTTCGGCGGCCTTGCGGCGAAGAACGGCCTGGTGACCTCGGGCGGCGGCGGCGGGCACGAATACCTGCCGAACATGCGGCGCGCCGCGCAGGCCGGGGTGCGCCTCGTCAGCATCTCGCCCTTCCGCGGCGATACGGAGGCGGAGCTCGGCGCCGAATGGGTGCCGATCCGGCCGGGGACGGATGCGGCCATGATGCTGGCGATGGCGCAGACGATCCTCGCCGCCGGTCTGGAAGACCGCGATTTCCTTGCCACGCGCTGCGTCGGATGGGACCGGCTGCGAGCCTATGTGGTGGGCGAGGCGGACGGCGTGGCGAAGACGCCGGAATGGGCGGAGCCGATCACCGGCGTGCCCGCGGCGACGATCCGGCGCCTCGCCCTGGAATGCGCCGGGAAGCCCACCATGCTGACCGCCGCCTGGTCGCTGCAGCGCGCGGACTACGGCGAGCAGCCCTGGTGGATGCTGGTGGCGCTGGCAGCGATGCTGGGGACGATCGGCAAGCCCGGGCAGGGCGTCGCCTTCGGCTACGGCTCGATCAACGGCATGGGCACGCCGCGGCGCGACCTGCCGGCGGTGGCGATGCCGCCGGTGCGCAACACGGGCCTGCACATCCCGGTGGCGCGCATCACCGAGATGCTGGAGCGGCCGGGCGAGACGCTCGAGTACAACGGCCGCACCATCACGCTGCCCGACATCCGCCTCATCTGGTGGGCCGGCGGCAATCCCTTCCACCACCACCAGGACCTCAACCGCTTCCTGCGCGCCTGGAGCCGCGCGGAGACCATCGTGGCGCAGGAGCCGTGGTGGACGCCCCTCGCGCGTCACGCCGACATCGTCCTGCCGGCGACGACGACGCTGGAGCGCAACGACATCGCCTCCTCCTCGCGCGACCGCTTCGTGCGGGCGATGCACCAGGCGATCCCGCCCCAGGCGCAGGCGCGGAATGACTTCGACATGCTCGCCGACGTGGCGGAGGCGCTCGGCTATCGCGACCGCTTCACCGAGCAGCGCGACGAGGGTGCCTGGCTGCGGCACCTCTACGAGCGCTGGCGCCAGGCCTGCGCACGGGTGGGATTCGAGGCGCCGGACTTCGACCGCTTCTGGGCCGAGGGATACATCGAGATCCCGCCGCCGGAGGTGCAGGAATCCTACACCCAGTTCGCCGATTTCGCGGCCGATCCGGCGGAGCATCCGCTGAACACGCCCTCGGGCAAGGTCGAGCTGTTCAGCGAGACCATCGCGGCGATGGGCTACGCCGACTGCCCGGGCCACCCGGTCTGGATGGCGCCGCGCGAATGGCTCGGCGCCAAGGCGGCGGCCGAGTATCCGCTGCACTTGCTCTCCTACCAGCCGGCGACGCGCCTGCACGGGCAGCTCGATCCCGGCCGCGTCGCGGCGGCCGACAAGATCCAGGGCCGCGAGCCGATCCGCATGCATCCCGAGGACGCGGCCGCGCGCGGGCTGCGCGAGGGCGAGGTGGTGCGCGTGTTCAACGCGCGCGGGGCCTGCCTCGCGGGCCTCAGGCTCGATCCCGGGCTGGTGCGGGGTGTGGTGATGATGGCGACCGGCGCCTGGTTCGACCCGCTCGAGCCGGGCGTGCCCGGCAGCCTCTGCGTGCACGGCAACCCGAACGTGCTGACGCCGGACATCGGCACCTCGCGCCTCGGCCAGGGGCCGAGCGCGCAGTCCTGCCTGGTGCAGGTGGAGCGCTGGGACGGGCCGCTGCCGCCGGTGAAGGTGCACGTCCCGCCGCCGATCGCCGAGGAGGAGGTGACGGGGTGATGATCGGGCGGCGCGCATGGCTTGCCGCGGGCATGGCGGTGCTCGCGGCGCGGGGCGCGGGGGCGCAGCGCGGCGGCGCGTCGGTCGCGCTGCCGGTGAAGCTGGACGACACGGTGGTAGGGCCGCATGAGCGCGCGGTGCTGCTGTGCTGGGGCGACCGCATCGCCTACGACGCCCCGCCTTGGGATCCGCTCAACCCGAGCGCCGAGGCGGCGGAGGCGCAATTCGGCTGGGACGCGCGCATCGTCGCGCTGATCGAGCCGCCGCCGGCGGCTGACGGCATCCCGCGCGCGATCCTCGCCATCGCCCATCCGACGGTGGATCCGCGCATGGCCTTCCCCGGCGGGTGGGACCGGCCAGAGGTGGCGGCGGCGATGCAGGGCGCGACCCTCATCAACCTGATGCGCCAGGACGGCGGCTGGCGGGTCGTGGACGGCGGCTACCAGACGCGCCGGATTACCGCCCGCACCCTCTGCCGGCTGAGCGGCCCGGTGGCGGAGACGATCGGCAGCGTGGCGACCGGCATGCTCGGCGTCTCCGGCGGTGCGGCGACGCCCTGGGGGACGCTGCTGCTGACCGAGGGCGATCCCGCGCCCTGGGTGGCGCGGCTGGGCGGCGCGGTGGATGCGGCGCGGTTCGGCTGGGTCGCGGAGCTCGATCCGCTCGATCCGCTGGCGGTCCCGGCGAAGCGCACCGCGCTCGGCCGCTTCGCGCATGGCGACGCCGCGGCGGCGCTCGCGGCGGACGGGCGGGCGGTGGTCTATATGACCGACCGGCGGC
>JADGHI010000433.1 GCA_019689515.1 Acetobacteraceae bacterium
AACAAGGGCATGTGGGACGAGGTCGGCAGCCGCAATCTCTACAACACCTCGCTCTACGAGTACCTCACCGTGCTGCGGCCGGATGCGGAGGGCATCCGCGCCTGCTATGGCGTCGCGTTGTCCGAGCTGCTGCTCTCCGGCGTCACCACCCTCTGCGACCTTTCGATGCCGAGCGAAGACTGGCTCGACATTCTCGCCGCCTCCGGCCTGCGCGTCTGCATCGCTCCGATGTTCCGCTCCGGGCGCTGGTTCACCCGCAACGGCCATCGCGTCGAGTACGAGTGGGACGAGAAGGCCGGCTACGAGGCGTTCGAGGCGGCGATGCGCGAGATCGAGAAGGCCGTTCAGCACCCCTCTGGCCGCCTCTCCGGCATGGTCGCGCCGGCCCAGATCGACACCTGCACCCCCGACCTGCTGCGCGATTCCTACGCCGAGGCAGAGCGCCGCCGCCTCTCCTTCCAGATCCACACTGCCCAATCGCTGGCCGAGTTCCACGAGATCACGCGCCGGCACGGCATGACGCCGGTCGGGTGGATGAAGCACCTCGGCATCCTCGGGCCGCGCAGCATCCTCGGCCACGCGATCTTCCTCGACCACCATCCCTGGACCCACTGGCCCGACGCGGGCACCGACCTCCTGCTGCTCGCCGAGGCGGGGGCGACGGTTGCGCACTGCCCGACGGTGTTTGCCCGGCGCGGCATCGCGCTCGACCATTTCGGCCGCTACCGCCGGGCGGGGGTGAACATGGGGATCGGCACCGACGTCTATCCCCACAACATGCTCGACGAGATGCGGCTCGCCTCCTACGTGGCGCGCGTGGTGGTGGGGAATCCACGCGACACCATGGTGGCGGACATCTTCGCCGCAGCAACGGTGGGTGGCGCGCGGGCGCTGGGGCGCGACGACATCGGCCGGCTCGCGCCGGGCTGCAAGGCGGACCTGGTGCTGGTGGACTGCGCCCACCCGATGATGCGCCCCTGCCGCGACCCTTTGCGCTCGCTCGTCTATTCGGCCTCCGAGCGGGCGGTGCGGCACGTCTTCGTGGATGGGGCGCAGGTGGTGCGCGACGGGCGCGTGCTGACGATCGACTACGCGGCCGCCGCAGCGGCCCTGGAGGAGGCGCAGCGCCGGGCGCTGGAGCGGATTCCGACGCTCGACTGGGCAGGCCGGACGGCAGACCGGATCGCGCCACCCGCGCTTCCCTGGGCCTGACGCGGGACCTTTCCGGCCGGCGCCGGATGGGCAGACGCTTCGCCGCGCGACCGGACCGGATGCACGGAGGGCGGCGGCTACGCCGTCGGCGGCAGCGTGATCGCGATGCGGCCGACTGCCCGGCCGTTGCTGTCGAGGACCGGGGGCTCGACCGCGCCGCACAACGCCTCCGCCTCCGCCGCGTCGAGTAGCCCCAGCCGCCCGAGCAGCGCCGCGAGCACGCCCATCTTCGCGCGCGACGCGCCATCGGCGATCTTCACCGCGATGCCGAGACCGCGGTCCGGCACGAGAGCGAGGACGAAGCCCTCCGCGCCCCCTTTGACCAGCACCCGGCCCTGTGTTGCGCGGATGATGCGGCTGGTTGGCTGGTCGCGCCCCGAGAGATGGTCGGGATGCGCCCGCATCGCCGCATGGATCCGGCGGATCGCGTCGCGGCGCGCCTCGGCCGCGACCGCAGCCGCGGCGTGCCGTGCGGCGGCGCGCGCCATGTCGCCGACGGAGAGCGCGAACGCCGGCAAGCCGCACCCGTCCACGCCGCGCGCGAGCCCGGCCGCATCGCGGCCGAGAAGCTCGGAAAGAGCGTCGAGATACAGGCGCTGCGCCGGATGCGCGGGATCGTCGTAGCCCGCAGTCGGCGCACCGAGGCGGCGCGCCACGGCGAGGAAGCCGCAATGCTTGCCGGAGCAATTGTGGAACACGCGCGCGGGTCCACCGCCGCCGCGCAGCAAGGCCGCCTGGTCGCGCGCATCCCGCGGCAGGTCCGGGCCACATACCAGAGCAGCCTCGGTCAGTTCCATGCGGCCCAGCCAGTCGCGCACCAGCGAGACTTGGAAATCCTCAGCGCGATGCGAGGCACAGGCGAGCGCCAGGTGCTCCGGGCTCAGACCGAGCGCATCCGCCGCGCCCGATTCCACCAGCCCGATCGCCTGGAACGGCTTGAGCGACGAGCGCGGGAAGGTGACGAAGCCGGGATCGCCCCACGCCTGCACGATGCGCCCCGCCGCATCGGCGATGACCGCGACGCCGTGATGGACGCTCTCGACCGCGGGGCCGCGCCAGACCTCGGCGAGCCGGACGAAACTCATGCGCCGGCCGCCCCGCCATAGGCGCGGATGATCGACTGCGTGCCGCGCTCCGGCCCGCCGGCCTCGGCCTGCACCCGCTCGAACAGCCGCTTCGCCAGTGCGAGCCCGGGGAGATCGAGGCGCATCCGCTCCGCCTCCGCCAGCGCGATGCCGAGATCCTTGAGGAAGTGCTTCACCATGAACCCCGGCGCGTAGTCGCCGGCGAGCATCTTCGGCCCCTGTGTGGCGAGCTGCGCCGATCCCGCTGCGCCCGGCCCGAGCGCCGCCAGCACCTTCGCCCCGTCGAGCCCCGCGGCACGGGCGTAGGCGATGCCCTCGGCCACGCCCATCACCGTGGAGGCGATGACGATCTGGTTCGCCATCTTGGTGTGCTGACCCGCACCGGGCCCGCCCATATGAGTGATCGCCTTGCCCATGCGCTCGAGGACCGGCCGCGCGCGCTCGAACGCCGCCGCATCGCCGCCGACCATGATCGAGAGCGTCGCATTGCGCGCGCCGACATCGCCGCCCGAGACGGGAGCATCCAGCGCCTGGAGCCCGCGTGCCGCCGCCTCGCGCGCGATGCGCTCGGCGAGGGACGGCGAGGAGGTCGTCATGTCGATCAACAGCGCGCCGGCGCGCGCATGGGCGATCAGCCCATCCGGGCCGAGATAGGTCTGCTCCACGTCATGCGGGAAGCCGACGATGGTGATGACGATGTCGCTCGCCGCAGCGACCGCGGCCGGCGAGTCTGCCCAGGCGGCGCCGGCGTCCAGTAGAGGCTGCGCGCGTGCCCGGGTGCGGTTGAACACCGTCAGCGGATGGCCCGCGCGCAGCAGGTGCCCCGCCATGGGCGCACCCATGATGCCGGTGCCGATGAAGCCGATGCGCGGCAATCCGGTCGTCCCGTCCATGCGTCGCTCCTCCCGCCGTGCTACAGGGCCCGATGCCGCAGCCTCCGCCGCGTCGCGGCGCGCGCCTCACCCCTCGGGTGGCGCCGGGATCGCCGCGGTCCCCGGCTTACCCGCCGCCACCGCGTCGAACAGCGCGATCTGCTGCGGCAGGCAGACCGTACGGAGGTCGTAGCGCTCGACCGCCGTCCGCCGGGCCTCTGCGCGCAACGGCACGTAGCGCTCCGGCGCGGTCAGCGCGCCCACCACCGTGTCGGCCAGCGCGCCGGGGGAGTGGAAGTCCACCAGCAGCCCGTTCTCGCCGTGCCGGATCACCTCCTGCACCGGCGGCGTGGCGGAGCCGATGACAAGCGCCCCGCAGCCCATCGCCTCGATCATGCTCCAGGAGAGCACGAAGGGATAGGTGAGGTACACGTGCGCCCGCGCCACGCGGAACAGCGCCAGCAGCGCCGGATGTGGAATGCGGCCGACGAAGTGGATGCGCGCGAGGTCGAGCTTGCCCTCCAGCTCCTTGAGCATGTGGGTCTTCCAGCTCCCCCCGCCCGGCGGCAGGCGGCCGTAGCCGCGATCCTCGCCGCCGACGATGACGACCTGGGCGTTGGGACGGCGCCCCAGGATCGTCGGCAGCGCGCGCATGAACACGTCGAAGCCGCGATAGGGCTCGAGGTTGCGCGAGACGAAGCTCAACACCTCGTCGCCGCGGCGCAGCACCCGCCCGTCGGGCAGGGTGAACTCGGCCGGCCCCTCCGGCGTGGCCACCGCCTCGGTGTCCACGCCCTCATGCACCACGGAGATGCGGTCGCGCAGCAACGGCGTGTAGCGGCTGCGCTGCCAC
>JADGHI010000434.1 GCA_019689515.1 Acetobacteraceae bacterium
CCCTCCTACCACGGCGCGATCTGGACCCAGGCGGTGAAGCCGCTCGGCCCGATCGCCTACATCATCCGCATGCGCACCTGCCTGCTGCGCGACATCGGCGCGCCGCTCGCGCCGATGAACGCCTTCCTCGCCCTGCAGGGGCTGGAGACGCTGCCGCTGCGCATGGAGCGGCACTGCCAGAACGCCCTGAAGGTCGCCGCCTGGCTGGCGAAGCACCCCGCCGTGAGCAAGGTGATCCACCCCAGCCTGATGACCGGCGAGGCCAAGCGCCGCGCGGACGCCTACCTCAAGGGCGGCTATGGCAGCCTGATCGGCTTCGAGCTGAAGGAGGGCGGCGCCGAGGCCGGCAGCCGCTTCATCAACGCGCTGAAGATGTTCTACCACGTGGCAAACATCGGCGACGCGCGTAGCCTCGCCATCCATCCGGCCACCACCACCCACAGCCAGCTCAGCGCCGAGGAGCAGGCGGCGACCGGCGTCACGCCGGGCTATGTCCGGCTCTCCATCGGCATCGAGCACATCGACGACATCCTCGCCGACCTCGACCCGGCGCGCGCCGCCGCGACCGGGGTGCGGGCGGCCAAGGCGGCCGAGTGATGAAGGGCAGCGCACTCGGCCGGTTCCCCACGACGCGGCTCCGGCGCAACCGCCGCGACGCCTGGACGCGGCGGCTGGTGGCGGAGAGCACGCTCTCGGTGGACGATCTGATCTGGCCGGTCTTCGTGATGGAGGGGACCGGCCGGACGAGCGAGGTGGCCTCGATGCCGGGCGTCGTCCGCGTCACGCCCGACCGGCTGGCCGGGCATGTCGAGCGCGCCGTCGCGCTCGGCATCCCCGCGGTCGCGCTGTTCCCGATGACGCCGCCGGAGCGCAAGGACGCCGAGGGCACGGAGGCGCTGAACCCCGACAACCTGATGTGCCGCTCCGCCCGGCTCCTCAAGAAGGAGTTCCCCGATCTCGGCCTGGTCGGCGACGTCGCCCTCGACCCCTACACCGACCACGGCCATGACGGCGTGATCCGCAACGACTACGTCGCCAACGACGAGACGCTGGAGGTGCTGACCCGCCAGGCCGTGATTCAGGCCGAAGCGGGCATCGACGTGATCGCCCCCTCCGACATGATGGACGGGCGGATCGGCGCGATCCGTGCCGCGCTGGACGCCAAGGGCCTGATCCACACGCGCATCATGTCCTACGCGGCGAAGTATGCGAGCGCGTTCTACGGACCGTTCCGCGACGCCGTGGGCTCGGCCAAGGCGCTCAAGGGCGACAAGAAGACCTACCAGATGGACCCGGCCAACACCGACGAGGCGCTGCGCGAGGTGGCGATGGACCTCGCCGAGGGCGCCGACATGGTGATGGTCAAGCCGGGCATGCCCTATCTCGACATCGTCCGCCGCGTGAAGGACACCTTCGGCGTGCCGACCTTCGCCTACCAGGTCAGCGGCGAGTACGCGATGATCATGGCCGCGGTGCAGAACGGCTGGCTGGAGCGCGAGCGCGCCGTGATGGAGAGTCTGCTCGCCTTCAAGCGCGCCGGCGCCAACGGCGTGCTGACCTATTTCGCCGTCGAGGCGGCGGAGCGCCTGCGGCGGGGCGGCTGAGGGACGACGCCCTGGACGGCAGGATGATCGGCACGGCCGAGGAGGCGTTGCTGCGGCGGGCCATCGCCCTCGCGGCAGAGTCGCGCGCGGGCGGCCACGCCCCGTTCGGCGCGGTGATCGCGGCGCCGGACGGCACCGTGCTGGCCGAGGGCCAGAACCGCGTGCACGCCTCCCGCGATCCCACCGCGCATGCCGAGATCGAGGCGATCCGGGCCGCCGCGAAAGCGCACGGCCCGGCGGCACTCGCCGGCGCGACGCTCTACGCCTCGACCGAGCCATGCGCGATGTGCGCGGCGGCGGCCTACATCGCCGGCATCGGCCGCGTCGTGTTCGGCCTGCGGGAAGCGGAGATGGCGGCGGCCCGCGGCGCCCCCCTGCCCTTCCAGCCCGTGCAGCTCCCCTGCGCCGAGCTCGCGGCACGGGGACGGCGGCGGATGGAGGTGTTCGGCCCGGCGCTGGAGAGCGAGGCGCGTGCGGTGCATGCGGGGTATCGCGAGCCCGCGCCTCGCTGAGCGCGCGGCCGCCTGGCGCCGCAGCCTCGCCACGCGGCTGGCCGAGGCCGCGGCGCGCTGGTCCCTGACGGTCGAGGGGCCGCTCGCCGAGGGCGAGACGGCGGCGCGGGTCTTCGCCGTGCAGCGCCCGGACGGCGCCGCCGCGGTGCTGAAGCTCGCCCCGCCCGGCCAGGGGCTGGAGGCGGAGGCGACGGCGCTCAACGGATTCGCGGGCCAGGGCGCGGCGCGGCTGCTCGCGGCCGATCTCGCCCTGGGGGCGCTGCTGGTCGAGCGGCTGATGCCCGGAACGCCGCTACGGCAACTTGCCGAGTGCGACGAGGATGCCGCAACCCTCGCCGCGGCCGAGGTCATGTGCAGGCTCCGCCGCCCGCCGCCGCCCGGCGCGGTGCTCGCCGACGCGGCGGGCTGGGTGCGTGCCCTGGATCGGGCGGCAGAGGCGCCTGGGCCCCTGCCCCGGCCGATGCTCGCCCGCGCGGCGGCGCTGATGCGTGACCTCGCGGCGACCGCGCCGCCTCCGGTCCTGCTGCACGGCGACCTGCACGACCGGAACATCCTGCGCGATCGCGCGCATGGCTGGCGCGCGGTGGATCCCAAGGGCCTGATCGGCGACCCGGCCTTCGAGGCCGCGGCCTTCCTGCGCAATCCACCCACCGACGCGGGCGCCGCGCCAGTGAGCATGGCACGCCGTATCGCGCTGCTGGCCGAGGCGACCGGCCTGCCGCGCGAGCGGATCGCCGCCTGGGGCTATGCCGGCGCCGCGCTCGCCGCCGCCTGGGCCGTGGAGGACGGCTCCGACCCCGCGCGCTGGTGCGTCTCGGTGGAGGCGATCGCGCCCTCCCTTTCCTGAGCCGCGGTGGCGTCCTCCGCGGCCCCCTCGAAGAAGGCCACCAGCACCCGCGTCTGCATCCAGTCGCGCACGAGGCGCAGGTCGTCGAAGCCGCAATGCCCGCCGCCGGCCGTCAGCACCGGCGCCACCGCCGGGCATTGCGACCAGTCCACGGCCTCCAGCGCGGCCGCCGGCACGATCGGATCGTTCTCGGCCTGCAGGACCAGGGTCGGCACGCGGATCGCCGGCAGCACGCGGTCCGGCCGGATCAGCTCGACATAGGTCGCGTAGCTCGGATAGCCGAAGCGCGGCGCCGAGACATTGGCCTCGAATTCCCGCAGCGAGCGCGCCTCCGCCGCCGCCGCGCGCAGCCCCTCGTCGAGGTCGCGCGCCTGCCGCACGGCCAGCACCTCGCGCCGGTAGAGCGCGAGCAGCACCGGCCCGAACAGCGGATGCGCATCGATCGCCGCATGCGCCGCCGCGGGATCGAGCGGCGCCGAGACCGCCGCGCCGGCGACCAGGCGCGGCATGCCCTCCTCATCCGCATGGCGGCCGAGCAGGTTCAGCACCATCGCCCCGCCGAGCGACCAGCCGGCCACCACCACCCCGGCGCCGGTGAGCGCGGACGGCAGGGCGCGCAGCACGTCCCGCAGGTCCTCGGCACGGCCGATGTGGTAGTGGCTGGTGCTGTGGGGCCGCGAGACGGCATTGCCGCGCAAGTTGAGCCGCAGCACCGGGAAGCCGCGATCGAGCAGGGCGCGCGCCGCGGCGCGGAGATAGGGGTCGTCCTCCGTGCCGACCATGCCGTGGGCGAGCAGCGCGAGCGGCAGCCGAGGGCGGGCGCCGTGGCGCTCCGCCATTGCCGGCAGGTGCAGGCTCGCGGCGAGCCGATCCCCGTCGGAGAGCGGGATCCACAGCCGGTGGCCCGGCCGCGGCAAGGACGGCCGGATCGGCCAGGCAACACCGCGTATGGTCTGGAGCGCGCCGCCGATGAAGGGCGGGCGGGGGACGAAGCGATGGCGCGAGGGCATCTGTTGGCTGGGCATGGCACCGGTGCAACGCGCCGCCGCCCACGCGG
>JADGHI010000435.1 GCA_019689515.1 Acetobacteraceae bacterium
ACCTTGGGCGGCTGGCGGTGGGGGCGAAGGCGGACGTGGTGGTGGTGGACCTCGGCCACCCGCTCATGAACCCGCCGCGCGACCCGCTGCGCGCATTGGTGTTCCATGCAGCGGACCGCGCGGTGCGGCGCGTCTATGTGGATGGCCGGCTCGTCTACGCGGACGGCAGGCCGGTCCACCTGGACGTGCGGGAGGCCGCCGGAATCCTGGCCGAATCCCAGGCCCGCATGCTGCGCGACGCCGCGCAGCGCGACTACCGCGGCCGCGACGGCGACACGATCGCGCCGTTGTCGCTGCCCTTCATGTGAGGACGGCTCGGCTCACTACCCCACCGCCGCCTTCAGCGATCGCACGAGTTCCAGTGGGTCGTCGTGCAGCGCCGTCACGCCGACCTCGCGCAGCGTTGCCCGTGCCTCCTCCAGCGAGTAGCCGGCCAGAGAGGCATGACCGGCGGCGAAGCCGATGAACAGCGGCTTGGGCGGCGGGCTCTCGCGCAGAGCCTTTGCCAGGGCCTGGACCCGTCCCTTCAGCGGGCGCGAGGCGATCGTCGTGTAGAACAGCGCCGCCTTCACCTCCGGCCGCCGTGCGATCTCGAAGGCGAGGGCGAGGCGTTCTGGCATGGTCTCGTCCGGCCCGCCCTGGGCGTTGTCCATGAAGCAGGCGGCGGGCAGGCCGTGGTCGGAGAGCAGGTCGAGCATCAGCATGCCGAGCCCCGCCCCGGCCGTGACCATCGCCACCGTGCCGCCGGGCAGCTCGACCAGGTGGAAGCCCCGCTCGCGCGCGCGGCGCTCGAGCGGCGTCATCGCGGCGGTGGCGATTGCTGCGGACAGCGGCGCCTCGACGGCGGGCGGCGCATGGCGGAATGCCGCCGCATCGTCGCGCACCAGCTTGGCGTCGCAGGCGACCAGCCGCCCGTCCGCGAGCTGCGCGAGCGGGTTGATCTCCAGCAGCTCCAGGTCCTCCGCCGCCAGCACCCGCGCCAGCCGCACCGCAAGCCGCGCGACGCGCGCTGCGAGGTCGGCCGGGAAGGCGTCCCTCCTGCGCAGCGCCGCGAACACTCCCGCCGCGGCACCCGGCGCATCCGGGTCGAGGTGGTGGCGAATCGGCGGCGCACCGGATTCGACCTCGACCCCACCCTCCGCGGAGACCAGCAGCTCGATCGCCTGGGCCGTGCCGTCCACGCGCAGCGCCAGGTAGATCTCCCGCGCGATCGGCACCGCCTCCTCGAGCAGCAGCGGCGCGGCAGGATCGCCGAGGGCGGCGCGAATCGCCTCGGCCGTGCCGGGCTCCTCCGCCCGGCGCACCAGGCCGCGCTTGCCGCGCCCTCCCTCCGGCACCTGCGCCTTGAGGAAGGCACCACTCGCCGGGAAGCCCTCGGGAGCCGACTCGCCCGGCCGCAGCAGCACGCCGCGGGGGATCGCGACGCCGTGGCGGCGGAGCAGCGCCTTGCCCTCGTGCTCGATGAGACGCACTTTTCCCTCCGTGATGATCGCACCGTTCCTCGACAGCTTCCCGCGCCGTGTCGTGGTGTTCAACCCGGCCGGACGCTACGCCGCCGCCCAAGTCGCCGCGATGCGCGAGGCGGGCACGAACCTCGTCGCCGGCATCCAGCTTGGCCGCGGCGGCACCGACGCCGCCGGCCTGCCGCTCTACGACGACCTCCTCTCCGTGCCCGAGCCGGTTGACGCAGCTGTGCTCTACACCCCGCCGGAGGGGCTGCTCGACGCGGTGCGCGAATGCGCCGCGGCCAGGATCCCGACCATCGTCGCGGCGGCCGAGTACACGCCGCTGCACGACGGGCTGCGCGCTGCGCAGATCGCGCGGGCGGCGGGGTGCTGGATGGTCGGGCCGAACACGCTCGGCCTCTGCGTGCCGGGGGAGGGGCTGCTCGGCTCGATCGCGCCGAGCTTCTGCATGCCGGGGCGCGTGGCGGTCGTCTGCCGCAGCGGGACGCTGACCCTGACCCTCTCGCGCATCCTGACGCGCGCCGGGATCGGCCAGCGGGCCGCGATCAACATCGGCGGCGACGCGGTCGTCGGGCGCAATCCGCACGAATACCTCGCCGCCCTGGCGGCGGACGAGCGCACCGCCGCGATCGTCTACGTGGGGGAGCTCGGCGGCGACAAGGAATACGCGCTGGCCGAGGCGATTCCCGGCTGCGGCAAGCCGGTGGTCACCATGGTCGTCGGCCGTCATGCCCCGCCGGAGCGCCGCATGGGCCATGCCGGGGCGCTGGCCGGCGGGGCGCGCGAGACGGCCGAGGCGAAGATCGCCGCGCTCGCCGAGGCCGGTGCGCTGGTCGCGCGCAATCCGGAGGAGGTGGTGGCGCGGCTGCGCACGGCGCTCCGCCTGTAGCGCGGCCGCGCTACTCCAGGCGCAGGCCGGTCGCTGCCGACAATTCACGCCATTGCGGCAGCTCCTGACGGATTCGCGCCGCCAGCGGCTCCGGCCCGTCGAGCAGCAGCCGCCCGCCGGAGGCGACGTAGCGCTGCACCAGTGGCGAATCCGGCGAACGCACCGGCGCGAGCTCGGCGACGATGCGCTGCACCGCCTCCGCCGGCAGGGAGCGCGGGCCGAACATCGCGTACCAGATGGTCATGGCGAAGCCGGGGACGCGCTCGCCGATGCTCGGGACATCCGGGAGGACCGGGATGCGCTCGGCGGTGGTCGTGGCGATCGCGCGCAGCCGCCCCTCGCGGATGTGCGGCATCGCCTCCAGCGTGCCGACCGCCACCAAGTCGGTGTCGCCCGAGAATGTCGCCATCGCCGATTGCGCCGCGCCGCGATAGGGCACGTGCAGAAGCTCCACACCGGCGCGGTGGCAGAACAGCGCGCCCATGAGGTGCGTCGTCGAGCCCACCCCGGCCGAGGCGTAGCTGATCCCGCCCGGATTGGCCTTGGCCTTCCGCAGCAGGTCGTCGAGGTCGCGGATCGGTCCATCCGGACGGGTGGCGAATATCAGGGGCAGTTCGGAGACCAGCGAGATCGGCGTGAGGTCCGCTATCGGGTCGTAGCCGGCGTTGCGTGCCAGCGCCGGGGCGATGACCACGGCCCCGGTCGTGCAGAGCAGCAGATGCGGATCGTTCGCCTGCACCACCGCGTGGGTGCCGATGGCGCCGCCCGCGCCCGGACGGGTCTCCACGACGACAGTCTGGCCGAGGCGCTGCGTGAGGTGGTCGGCGATGACGCGCGCCGGCACCTCGACGGGGCCACCGGGAGCGAAGGGGACAATGATGCGCAGAGACCGCGAGGGCCAAGCCGCCTGGGTCCAGGCGCTGCCGGGCGCGGCGAGGGCGGCGATTCCCGTCGCGAGCGTGCGCCGGCTGATTGGCCGCAGGGCGGAGCGGGGGCGGCGGGGCGTAGCGTCCATTGGCGGTGCATCCCTCCCTTGCCAGTGTGGTCGCTGCACGGCGACACTGAGTTTGCGGTGACGGTAACAACCCCCGCACCGGGTTGCGAGGGACGCGTGTACCGATGGGCGGAGGCGAAGCGATGATGCGCGGCACGGGCGAAGGCAGCGCGGCGACGGTGCAACGGCCGCGGGCATCGGAGATGCGCCGCCGGGGGAGCGTCGTCCGCACATGATCCGACGCGAGACGCGCGGCCGCGTGCTGCTGCTCACCCTCGACCGCCCGGCCAAGCGCAACGCGCTGGACCGTGCGCTCTGCGAGGCACTGCTCGCCGCCCTGGGCGAGACCGGCGACGCCGCGGCGCTGGTGGTGGCCGGCGCGGGCCCGTCCTTCTGCGCCGGGGCGGATCTCGGGGAATGGCGGGCGCTCGAGGCCGATCCGGCGGCGCGCGAGGCACGCGCGGCGCTCGGCGAGGCGTTGCTGGCGGCACCGGGCGAGGTGCCGAAGCCGGTGGTCGCGGCGGTGCACGGTGCCGCAATGGGTGCGGGGGCCGCGCTCGCCCTCGGCTGCGACATGGTGGTGATGGCCGAGGGGGCGCGGCTCGGCTACCCGGAGGCGCGGCAGGGGATCTTCCCGAGCGGTGTGGCGCCCTCGCTGCTCGCCCATCTC
>JADGHI010000436.1 GCA_019689515.1 Acetobacteraceae bacterium
CGCCTGAGCGCGGCGACGGCGCCGCAGGGCGGGCGGGGGCAGGCGCGCGGAAAGGATTGTGCCGGCCCAAACGCGGCGGTGCCGGCTCCCGCATGTCCAGCCGTGCATCTGGGGGCGTGCGGCCTCGCGGTCGCCGTCGCTTCGGCTCGCCGCTATGATGCCGCGGACCGGATGAGACCCACCGTCGTAATTCCTGACCTGCGGCCTGCGCTGTGCGCGGGCCGAGGCCGCAAATGCTGGGGAGCCAAGCGGCCCGGATGGGCCGCGCCCGGCGTCCGACGGGCACTTCTGTGTCAACATCGGTGCGCGACGGTATGAAACCGGCATTCTCGTCCTGCCTGTTGCGGCCCGGGCATCCCGCCCATCGCCCTTCTCTCGCCGCTGCGTGCTCATCCCGGCGGCGCTGCGCGGACCCGACGACGCGACGTCGTCCACGCGCGTGACCCCCGGCGCCCTTCTGCACCTGGCGCTCGGCATCCTGCCGCCGCTCGCCGGCTGGCTGTTGCTGCGCCGGGGCGCGGGTATCACCGACCGGCATCCGCCCGCCCGTCTCGCCGCCGACCTGGCGCCGGCGGCGCTGCTCTGGCTCCTGCTGCTGGCGGCGACCGCTCGCCCGTTGCTCTCCGGCCTGGTGGTCTTCGCCCTTGCCCTGGGCGTCGCCGTGGCCGATCGGGAGAAGCGGAGGGTGCTCGGCGAGCCGGTCGTGTTCTCCGACATCGCGCTGCTGCCCGGCGTGGTGCGCCATCCGGGCCTCTACCTGCCCTTCGTCGGGCCGGCGCGCGTCGTCGGCGCCGTCGCCCTGCTCATCCTCGCCGCGGCGCTGGCGTGGCTGGCCGAACCGCCCCTCGCCGGCTTCGGCGTGTCCGGGCGCGTGCTGCTGGGGGCTGCCGCCGCCGGCCTCGCCTGGCCCGGTGTCATCCGGCCGCCTGCCGTCCACGTCACCGGCGATCCGGCGGCCGATGCGGCCGCGCTCGGGCCGAGCGCGATGCTCGCGCGCCATCGCGCGCTGGCCCTGGCCGAGCGGCCGGTCCGGCGAGCCCGCCTCGCAGCGCCGCCTCCTCTGCGCCTGCGCAGGCCGACGGCGCCCCATCTCGTCCTGATCCAGGCCGAGAGCTTCTGCGATCCACGCCGGCTCCCCGCCATCGCCGCGCGCGGCGCCGAGGCCGATCGCGGCCTGCCGCGCTGGGAGGCGCTGCGCGCCACGGCGCAGATGCAGGGCCGCTTCGCCGCGCCGGCCTTCGGCGCCAACACCATGCGCGCCGAGTTCGGCGTCCTGACCGGCTTGCCCGAGTCGGCACTCGGCCTCGACCGCTTCCATCCCTATTTTCGCTTCGCGCGCGGCGGGCCGGTGCCCTCGCTCGCCTCGGCCCTGCGCGCGGCCGGCTACGCGGCGCCCACCTGCCTGCACCCCTACGACCGGCGCTTCTTCGGCCGCCACCGTGCCCTGCCCGCGCTCGGCTTCGGCCGCTTCCTCGACGAGCGTGCCTTCGCCGGCGCGCCGCGTGCCGGCCCGCATGTCGCCGATGCCGCGGTCGCTGCGCGCATCATCGCCGAGCTCGAGGCGGCGCGGGCCGACGGTGCGCCGCGCTTCCTCTTCGCCATCACCATGCAGGCCCACGGTCCCTGGCCGGGGCCCGACCCGCTCGGCACCTGGCTTGCCCATCTGCGCGACGCCGATGCGATGCTCGGTGCGATCGCCGACGCTGCTGCGGCGTGCGACCGGCCGCTGGTGCTCGCCGTGTATGGCGATCACCTGCCGGCCCTGCCGGAGCGCCCGCGCGACGGTCTCTCCACGGACTATCTGGTCTGGCGAAGCGATCGTCCCGGCACGGGCGAAAGGCGCGACCTCGACCCCGCCGGGCTGCATGCGGCGATCCGCGCGGTGCTGGAGGCGTAGCGGCGCCTACAGCCGCGTCCGCCAGGCCGCGCGCCAGTCCTCCGCGTCCACCAGGCGCAGGCGGTGCCGCCGCGCCGCCCTCCGCAGCGCCGCGGGGGACGGGAAGGGGCAATAGGCGAGGGGATCGAAGGCGAGTTCCTCCGCCCTGCCCGCCTCGATCATCGCCACCGCCTCGCTCGCCAGCGCGGCGCCCATCGCGTGCAGCGCGCGCGCGGCGGTGGAGACGCTGATCCCAGGCGGCAGAGGCATCGGGCGCTGCGCCAGGATCGGCCCGGCGTCAATGCGCGGCACCAGGCGGTGCACCGTCACGCCGAGTGCCGGCGGCTCCTCCTGCAACGCCCAGAAGGCCGGCATCGGCCCGCGGTGCCGCGGCAGCAGCGAGGGATGCACATTGATCCCGCCCTGCGGCGCCAGCGCGATGGTCTCGGCCCTCAGGATCTGGTCGAAGTGGAAGGTCACGATCAGGTCCGGGCGCGCCTCGCGCAGCGCCGCGTGGAAGCGCGGCCCGTTCACGTCCTCGACCGTCACCACCGGCACCCCCGCCTCCCGGCAGAAGGCGGTGAGGGAGCCGAAACCGCCCAGCCGGCATGCGGAGAGCAGCCGCGGCAGTGCGAATTCCAGCGCCAGCCAGGGCAGCAGGCGCGGCCCGGAACGCCGCAGGTGCCGCCAGACCTGCCCGAACATCCCCCCCGCGGCACGGCGATAAGGGTCGGACAGCCCGACCAGCACCAGGCGCTCCCGCTGCATCCGGGCGAAGGCGGCGACGGCCGCCGCGCTCGCCGTGCTCTCCAGCGTCAGCAGGGCGATGCGCAGGCGGGGCGCCCTGGCTTGGGTGGTCCGGTCCGCCGCGGCCGCTGCGTCGCGATCGGACCCGCCGCTCACCCGGGCAGCTCGACCGGCCCTGCGCCGGCGAGGGCGGCGGCGGTCGCCTCCACAGCCTCGCGGATCTCGGCCTCGGTGTGCTCGGCGCTGAGGAAGAAGCGCAGCCGCGCGCTCGCCTCCGGCACCGCGGGGAAGAGGATCGGCTGCACGTTGATCCCGCGCGCGAACAGCGCCGCCGAGAGCCGCGCCGCGCCGACCGAGGAGCCGACGATCACCGGCACGATCCCCATTCCCGCCGAATGCCCGACATCCAGCCCCCGCGCCCGTGCGAGGTCGCGGAACAGCGTCGCATTGGCCTGCAGCCGCCGCACCCGTTCCGGCTCGGCGCGCAGGATGGCGAGCGATTCCAGCGCTGCCGCGGCGAGCGGCGGGGCGAGGCCCACCGAATAGACGAAGCCCGGCGCCGAGTGCTTCAGGTAGTCCACCAGCGCCTGCCGCCCCGCGATGTAGCCGCCGCAGGCGGAGAGCGTCTTCGACAGCGTCCCCATCCAGATGTCCACTTCGGACGGGTCCACGCCGCAATGCTCGAACACGCCGCGCCCGGTGGCACCGAGCACGCCGAGCGAATGCGCCTCGTCCACCATCAGCCACGCTTCGTGCCGGCGCGCGATCGCGGCGAAGCGCGCGAGGTCCGGCACGTCGCCGTCCATGCTGTAGTGGCCCTCGATCAGCAGCAGCGCGCGCTTGGCGCTACGCCGGGCGGCGGCCATCTCGCGCTCCGCCGCGCGCCAGTCGTTGTGCGGGAAGGCGATGCGCCGCGCGCCGGAGAGCCGGGCACCCTCGGCGCAGGAATTGTGGATCGCCGCGTCGTGCACGATCAGGTCGCGCGGCCCGAGCAGATGCCCGATCACCGTCACGTTGGTCGCGTGGCCGGAGACGAAGGCGAGGCAGGCCTCCGCGCCGTAATTCTCCGCGAGCGCCGCCTCCAGCGCGGCGTGGACCGGACGCTCGCCCGAGACCATGCGCGAGGCGGAGGCGGAGATGCCGTAGCGGTCGATCGCCGCCTTCGCCGCCGCCGCGACGCGCGGATCGCCGTTCAGGCCGAGATAGTTGTAGGAGGAGAAGTTGAGGTAGTCGCGCCCGCCGATGCGCGTGCGCGCGCCGGCCACGCCCTCATGCGGCCGGAAGAACGGGTTCTCCAGCCCGAGCACCTCGCCCGCTGCGCGGATCAGCGCGAAGTCGCGCTGGCCGGGGAGGCCGGCGAAGCCGCGCGGGTCCGAGGCCTCCTCCGCCGG
>JADGHI010000437.1 GCA_019689515.1 Acetobacteraceae bacterium
CCCCCCGTTCCGCCTTCGCGTCATTCTGGCGTGGGGTGCCCCCCTTCGCCACCACTCGCCAGGGCTTATATGGGCAACGTGACCCACGCACATCCCGCCCCGCTGGCCGCCGCCATCCGCTCCCCGCTGGACGTCGGCGCCTCCGACTCCCTCGGACCGCTCCCGGTCTGGGACCTTTCCGACCTCTACCGCGCTCCGGACGATCCGGCGCTCGCCGCCGACCTCGACCGCACCGAGGCCGAGGCGAAAGCCTTCGCCGAGCGCTACGTTGGCCGACTCGGCGCCATGGAGGGCGACGCCCTCGCCGCCGCCATCGCCGAGTACGAGCGGATGGAGGAGCGCCTGGGCCGGGCGATGTCCTACGCCCAGCTCGTCTTCTCCGGCGACGCCGCCGACCCGGCGAACGGGCGCTTCTACCAGACCGTGCAGGAGCGGGTGACGGCGATCTCCTCGCACCTGCTGTTCTTCACCCTGGAGCTGAACCGGCTGGAGGAGCCGGAGCTGGAGGCGAAGATCGCCGCGAGCCCGTCCCTTGCGCACTGGCGCCCCTGGCTCCGGGACCTCCGCGTCTTCCGTCCGCACCAGCTCTCGGATGAGCTGGAGAAGCTGCTGCACGAGAAGGAGGTCACCGGCCGCGCCGCCTGGAATCGTCTGTTCGACGAGACCATCGCCTCCATGCGGGTGACGGTGGCGGGCGAGGAACTGACAGTCTCCGCGGCCCTCAACAAGCTCTCCGACCGCGACCGCGCGGTGCGGGAGGCGGCGGCAAAGGGCATCTCCCAGGCCTTCGGCGAGCGGGTGCGGCTGTTCGCGCTGATCACCAACGTCCTCGCCAAGGACAAGGAGATCATCGACACCTGGCGCAACTATCCGCGCCCGACCAGCGCGCGCAACCGCGCCAACATGGTCGAGGACGAGGTGGTGGACGCCCTGGTCGCGGCCGTACGCGAGAGCTACCCGCGCCTCTCCCACCGCTACTACGCGCTGAAGGCGCGCTGGCTCGGCCTCGACAAGCTCCAGCACTGGGACCGCAACGCGCCGCTGCCGGAGGAGGACGACCGGCTCGTCCCGTGGAAGGACGCGGTGACGCGGGTGCTCGACAGCTACGCCGCCTTCAGCCGCGAGCTCGCCGAGATCGGCAGCCGGTTCTTCGAGCGGCCGTGGATCGACGCCGCGCTCCGCCCCGGCAAGGCGAGCGGCGCCTTCGCGCACCCCACCGTGCCGAGCGTGCACCCCTACCTGCTGCTCAACTACCACGGCAAGCCGCGCGACGTGATGACGCTCGCGCACGAGCTCGGCCACGGCGTGCACCAGATCCTCGCCGCCGAGCAGGGCTACCTGATGTCCGGCACGCCCCTGACGCTCGCCGAGACCGCGAGCGTGTTCGGCGAGATGCTGACCTTCCGCGCCGTTCTCGACGCCGAGAAGGACCCGCGCCGGCGCCGTGCTCTCCTCGCCGGCAAGGTCGAGGACATGCTGAACACGGTGGTGCGCCAGATCGCCTTCTACCGCTTCGAGACCCTGCTGCACGACGAGCGGAGGAAGGGCGAGCTGGCGCATGAGCGCATCGCCGAGCTATGGATGGAGGTGCAGCGGGAATCGCTCGGCCCGGCCTTCGAATTCACGTCGGATTATGGGGTATACTGGGCCTACATCCCGCACTTCGTGCATACGCCCTTCTACGTGTATGCCTACGCTTTCGGAGACTGCCTGGTGAACGCGCTCTACGGCGTCTATCGCGACGGCACGGTGCCGGACTTCGAGGCCAAGTACCTCGACATGCTCCGTGCCGGCGGCACCAAGCGGCACAAGGAGCTGCTCGCTCCCTTCGGCCTCGACGCCTCCGACCCGGCCTTCTGGAAGCGCGGCCTCGACGTGATCGCGGGCTTCATAGACGAGCTCGAGGCGACGAGCGGTGTCTGACGCGACGCGCGAGGGGGGGCGTGGCGAGAGCACGCTGTTCGGCGAATTGCGGCGGATGGCGCGTACCTCCGGCGCGGTCGGCGGCATCGCCGCGCGCGTCGCGGGCGAGCGCTTCCTCGGCATCCGCACCGACCGCGCGGCGCATGCGGAGGACCTGAAGGCGATCCTTGGCGGGCTCAAGGGCCCGCTGATGAAGGTGGCGCAGTTCCTCTCCACCATCCCCGACGCGCTGCCCGCGGAATACGCGGCGGAGCTTGCCACCCTGCAGGCCAACGCCCCGCCGATGGGCTGGCCCTTCGTGCGGCGCCGCATGGCGGCCGAGCTGGGACCAAACTGGGAGAGCAAGTTCACGCGCTTCGAGCGTGAGGCCGCGGCCGCCGCCTCGCTCGGCCAGGTGCACCGCGCCACCCTGCCGGACGGTCGGCTGGTCGCCTGCAAGCTGCAATACCCGGACATGCCGAGCGTGGTGGAGGCGGACCTGCGCCAGCTCCGCTTGGCGATGAACCTCTACCGCCGCCTCGACAACGCCATCCAGCACGACGAGGTGTACGAGGAGCTGTCGGAGCGTCTGCGCGAGGAGCTCGACTACCTGCGCGAGGCGGCGCAGATGCGCCTCTACGGCATCATGCTGGCCGGGGAGCCGGCGGTGCGTGTGCCGCAGCCGATCGAAGGCTACTGCACGCGGCGGCTGCTCACCATGACCTGGCTCGAGGGCCGTCCGATCCTCCGGCGCCTCGAGGAGGACCCGCCGCAGGAGGAGCGCAACCGCTATGCGGAGGCGCTGTTCCGCGCCTGGTACGTGCCCTTCTACCGCTACGGCGTGATCCACGGCGACCCGCATCTCGGCAATTACCAGGTGCGGCCGGACCAGCACGGGATCAACCTGCTCGACTTCGGCGCGATCCGCGTCTTCGGCGCGCGCTTCGTCACCGGCGTGATCATGCTCTACGAGGCGGTGCGCGACCATGACGACGACAAGGCCCACGCCGCCTACGAATCCTGGGGCTTCACCAACCTCTCGCGCGAGAAGATGGCGGTGCTGAACCTCTGGGCCCGCTTCCTCTACGAGCCGCTGCTCGACGACCGCGTGCGCCGCATCCAGCTCAGCGACGATCCCGCCTACGGGCGCAAGGTGGCCGAGCAGGTGCATGCCGGGCTGAAGCGCACCGGCGGCGTCCGCCCGCCGCGGGAATTCGTGCTGATGGACCGTGCGGCAGTCGGGCTAGGCAGCGTGTTCCTGCGCCTGCGCGCGGAGCTGAACTGGCACCGGCTGTTCCAGGACCTGATCGCCGATTTCGACGAGCAGGCGGTGGCGGCGCGCCAGGCCGCGGCGCTACGTGAGGCAGGGGTGCCAGGCGCCGCCTGAGCGCGGTCCGGTGGGCGATCAGCCGCCCTCCTCGGCATAGGGGTTCTTCGTCCCGCGGAACTGCAGCCGGATCGGCACGCCCGGCATGTCGAAGGTTTCGCGGAAGCTGTTCACCAGGTAGCGCCGGTAGTCCTCCGGCACCTCCTCCGTCCGCGTGCCGAACACGACCAGCGTCGGCGGCCGGGCCTTCGGCATGGTCGCGTAGCGCAGCTTGATCCGCTTGCCGGCGACGACGGGTGGCGGATGGCGCTCCTTCGCCACCTCGAACCAGCGGTTCAGCTCGCCGGTGCCGACGCGCTTGTTCCACAGCGCGTAGGTCGCGCGCACCGCCGGCATCAGCTTCTCCACGCCGCGCCCGGTCAGCGCCGACATCGGCACCACCGGCACGCCGCGAAGCTGGGGCAGGCTCGTCGCCAGCACGTCGTCGAGCTGCCTGCGTGCCACGGCGCGGTCCTCGACGGCGTCCCACTTGTTCAGCGCGATCACCACGGCGCGCCCCTCGCGCTCGGCGAGGCGGGCGATGCGCAGGTCCTGCTCGTCCATGCCGAGCAGGGCGTCCACCACCACCACCACCACCGCGCTCTCCTTGAGCGCGGTGATGCTGGCGCCGACCGACATCTGCTCCAGCTCGGCGCTGCGCGCGACGCGTGCCCGCTTGCGCATCCCCGCCGTGTCCACGAGCCGCCCCCGCCCGCCCGTCTCGTCCGTCCACTCCACGGCGA
>JADGHI010000438.1 GCA_019689515.1 Acetobacteraceae bacterium
GGATTGTGGGGGCTGAGGCTCGGACATGCTGCGCGGGGCCTAGCACGCGTGGTTCGGGAGCGCACGTCAGGGGGCCGCGCCTGGGCGGTTTCAGGCTGCCGTGGCATCGGACGGGGAGCGGTGGCGCGCAGCGCGGCCGGGGGGCCGGGTGGTGTGGCGGCGCCGTCGCGTCCGCCTCAGCCACGCACGGCGAGGAGCACGCCGCCCAGGATCAGGGCAAGCGCTGCGACCTCGCGCAGGCCGAGCGGCTCGCCGAGCGCCACCGCGCCGGCCAGAACGCCGACCACGGGCGCGATCAGCGTACCCACTGCCGCAACGCCGGCATCCAGCCGCCGCAGCGCCGCGAACCAGGCGATGTAGCAGAGGCCGAGCGGTCCCGCCGCCATGTACGCCAGCGAGGCCCAGCTGCTCGCCGGGAGTGCCGCCCAGTCCGGCCGCTCCAGCAACAGCGTCGGCAGGAGCAGCGGCGCGCAGCCGAGCCCGACCTGCCACGCCGCGCTCGCCAGGGGATCGAGCGCCAGCGGCCGCCGCTTGGTCAGCACCGTTCCCAGCGCGAACAGCACCGCCGCGCCGAGGCCGAGCGCCACTCCCGGCAGCTTCGCCAGCCCGAGCCCCAGCCCCTCGCCCGCGACCAATGCGACCAAGCCGGCGAGGGCCAGCAGGATCGCCGCCGCGCGCCGCGCGGTCGGCCGCTCGCCCAGCACGGGCCAGGCGAGCAGCGCCGCCCAGATCGGCACCGTGTAGCAGACCATCGTGCCCTCGCCGGCCGAGAGCCAGAGCAGCGAAAGCGTCGCGAGGCCCATCCATGACGTCACGTTCAGCGCCGCGATCAGCGCCAGCCGTCCCCAGAGCGCGCGCGGCACGGCGAGCCGCTCGCCCATCCCGCGCGCGATCGCGGCGAGCATGAGGCTACCGGCGATGCCGGCCCAGGCGCGGGCGGAGAAGGGCGGCAGGACGGCGAGCAGGGCCTTCATCACCGGCCAGTTCAGTCCCCAGCCGATGGCGGTCGTGACCAGGAGGACAAGGCCCGCCGTATCGGGCCGTCGCGGGGCGGCGGGCGCACGCATCGGCGGAGCTCTAGCACCGGTCACGCCCTGCGCCGAAGCGGCTGCGGCATCGCGGTGCCGGCCGGCCGGCGATCCGCAGCCGGGACGGGCCTGGCCGGGGCGCCACAGGCTTGCGGCGTGGCAGCCAGGGCGCATGATGGCCGGATGCCGGTATCCCCGCTCCCCGACGATCCGGTCGCCCCGCCGCTGGCCGGCGTGCTGGAGACCGCGCTCTATGTGGACGACCTGGAGCGCGCCCGCGGCTTCTACGAGGAGGTGCTCGGCCTGCGGCCGATCTTCGCGGACGGGCGCCTCACCGCCTACGACGTCGGCGGGCGCAGTGTGCTGCTGGTGTTCCAGCGCGGCGCCTCGATGCATGCGACGCGCCTGCCGGGCGGCGTGATCCCGCCGCATGACGGTTCGGGGCCCGTGCATTATGCGCTCGCCATCGCCCGGGACGACCTGCCGGCCTGGGAGGCGCGCCTCGCCGCCAAGGGCGTCGCCATCGAGGGCCGCACGGACTGGCCGCGTGGCGGCCACAGCATCTATTTCCGCGACCCGGACGGCCATCTTGGCGAGTTGGCGACACCCGGGATCTGGCCGATCTACTGATTGACCGACCGAAGGAAGGGCTCGCGCAGCATGAGCGGCACCAACCAGCGCATTGACGGCCGGCGGCTGTGGGACAGCCTGATGGCCATGGCCGAGATCGGCGCCACGCCCAAGGGCGGCGTGCGGCGCCTGACGCTTACCGATGTGGACCGCCGCGGCCGCGAGCGCTTCGCCGAATGGTGCGAGGCGCTCGGCCTCAAGGTGCGCGTGGACGCGATCGGCAACATGTTCGCGAGGCGTGAGGGGCGCGACCCGAACCGCAAGCCGGTGCTGTTCGGCAGCCATCTCGACAGCCAGCCCTCCGGCGGGAAGTTCGACGGGGCGCTCGGCGTGCTCGCGGGGCTCGAGGTGATGCGCACGCTGAACGACCTCGGCGTGGTGACCGAGGCGCCGCTCGAGCTCGTCAACTGGACGGACGAGGAGGGCAGCCGCTTCGGCCATTCGCTGATGGGGAGCGGCGTGTGGGCCGGCGTCTATCCGCTCGACAAGGTCTATGGCCTGAAGGATGTGGAGGGCGTCAGCGTCTCTGAGGCGTTGGACTCGATCGGCTACAAGGGGTCGGAGCCGGCGCAGGCCTTCCCCGCGGACGCGTATTTCGAGCTGCACATCGAGCAGGGCCCGATCCTGGAGAAGGAGGGCAAGCAGATCGGCATCGTCACCGGGGCGCAGGCGCAGGTCTGGTGGGACGCGGTCTGCACCGGTCAGGATTCGCATGCAGGCACGACGCCGCCCTCGGCGCGTAGGGACGCGCTGGTCGCGACGGCGCGGATCATCGACCTCGTGGACCGCATGATGCGTGCGCGGGGAGAGGACGGGCGCGGTACGGTCGGCTTCGTCCAGGTCCTCCCGAACAGCCGCAACGTCGTCCCCGGCGAGGTGCGCTTCAGCGTCGAGTTCCGCCACCCCGACACCGCCGAGATCGAGCGCCTCGCCGCGGAATTCCCGCGCGAGGCGGAGGCCGTCGCGCGCGGCTGCGGCATCGGGCTCAAGTTGACGGAACTGTTCCGCTTCCCCCACCAGCCCTTCGATCCGGAATGCGTGGACCTGGTGCGCCAGGCGGCGGCAAGGCTCGGCTATTCGGCGCGGGAGATCGTGAGCGGTGCAGGGCACGACGCCGTCTATGTCGCGCGCCGCGTTCCGACCGCGATGATCTTCACCCCGTGCAAGGACGGGCTGAGTCACAACGAGGCCGAGAGCATTCTGCCGGAAGAGGCGGAGGCGGGGTGCCAGGTGCTGTTCGAGGCCGTGGTAGCGCGAGCGAACCGGCCGCTCTGACGGTCAGGCGGCGCGCCGCGGCCGCCTTCCCTCTCGTCGGGAGGCGAGCGGGTTCCGGTAGGAGGCGATGCCGCCCGGATCCAGGCGGGTCCTGGGGCGTGCTCGGCGGCGCTGCGCGCGGTGCCCTCCGACCTGTGTTGACCAGGGCGGCCGCTCCGTCGAGGGTGACGCCCGCACCCGCCCACGCAGGGAGTCGCCGCCGATGACCTCCGAGATCCGCTGGGAGCGCCTCACGGCGCCCGAGCTCAAGGCGCTCGCCGCCCGAGATGCATTGGTCGTGCTGCCGGTCGGCAGCCTGGAGCAGCATGGCCCGCACCTGCCGGTCTGGACCGACAGCTTCATCGCGCACGCGCTCGCCTGCCGCGCCGCCGAGGAGGCGCGGGATGTCCCGGCGGTGGTGCTGCCGCCGATCTGGACCGGCCTCTCGGAGCACCATTTCCCGTTCGGCGGCACGATCAGCGTGGACTACGCGACCTTCCACGCGCTGCTGCGCTGCATCGTCCGCTCGATCCGCGCCGACGGGTTCCGGCGGCTGCTGATCGTCAACGGCCATGGCGGCAACATCGAGCCGCTCGCCATCTCGGCGCGGGAGCTGGCGCATGAATTCGGGATTCCGGTGGTCGCGACGACGTGGCCGACGGTGGCTGCGGCGGAGATCGCGGCGACGCTGACGACGCAGCCCAGTGTGCACCATGCGTGCGAGGGGGAGACGAGCGTGTGGCTCGCGCTCGATCCGACGCAGGTGCGGCAGGATCGGATCGCGGAGGCGGCATCGAACGCGGCGACGGGCGCTGCGCCGTCTCCGGCTGCTGCGTTCTCGCGCTTCTGGAGCTTTGAGGAGCGCGCACCGCGCACCGGCGTGCGCGGCGATCCGCGCGCCGCGACGGCGGAGAAGGGGGAGCGCATCATCGCCGCGGTGGTCGCCGCGCTGGTGCGCGCGATGCGGGACCCGGCGCTGTGGCGCCAGCCCGACCCGGTCTGGATGCCCGGCCGGGCGCAGCGTCCGCCCGCGGAGGGGTGATTCCCGCAGGCGCGTAGGCGAAGGCCGCACGACGTATCGG
>JADGHI010000439.1 GCA_019689515.1 Acetobacteraceae bacterium
GTGGGGTTTTCCGTCACCCCGATGTTTGTGATCCGTGCTCAGGTTTCAAGGGGTTGTGCGACGATCCTGCCACTCGCCGGTCACAAGACCGGCACCCCGCCCGGCGCGCCCTCCGGGGCTGCCCCCGCACACCCTCCCTCGCGTCAGAACGGCTTGACGATCACCATCACCACGATGAGCACCAGCGCCAGGGTCGGCAGTTCGTTCATCCACCGCCAGTAGCGCGCGGAGTGCCGCCGCTGGTCCGCCAGCAGATCCTTTCGGGCATAGCCCAGATGGTGGTGGAACACCGTCAGGGTGATGAAGCCGGCCATCTTCGCGTGCCACCAGCCGGCGCCCCAGTCCACCACGCCAGGGGTCAGCACCAGCGTCAGGCCGAACACCCAGGCCGCGATCATCGCCGGATTCATGATGCCGCGCAGCAGCCGGCGCTCCATGACCTTGAACAGCTCGGAGGCCTCCGAGCCCGGCGCGGCCTCGGTGTGGTAGACGAACAGCCGCGGCAGGTAGAACAGCCCCGCCATCCAGGCGACCACCGAGATCAGGTGCGCCGCCTTGATCCAGGCGTACCAGGGGCCAAGCGCCTCGATCGTCACGCCCCCGGCCCCTCCTCGCCCGCGCGCGGCGCGCGACCAAATCCGGCAGGCAGCGGCGGCGGTCGGTCCGGCACGCCCCCCGGTGCGGGCAGGCCCTGCGCAGGCAGGCCGGTGGCCACGCCCGCGCCCGGCATCACGGCGCATCGCAGAAGCTGTGGCATCGGCGATCCCTTTCTCGCTGCGATGGTCGTGACGCTAGCAGTCCGACGGCCCGTCCGGCGAGCCCAGGCCGAGCAGCCCCGGCAGCGCGGCCATGGCGAAGAACGGCTCCGCCCCGAGCCCGGCGAGGATCTGCGCCTCGACCTCGCGGGCGAAGCCGAGCACCCGCCCGCAGCCCGCCGCCAGCCCGGCGCGGACGCCGAGCAGGCTGTCCTCCACCACCACGCAGTCCGCCGGATCGGCGCCGCAGGCGGCAGCGGCGGCACGGTAGAGATCGCCGGCGGGCTTGGGCCGAGGCACCTCCTCGAAGCTCAGCACGCGGTGCGGGCCGAAGAGCGGCGCGAGGCCGAGCCGCTCCAGCTTCGCCATGAGTTCGAGCCGCGCCGAGTTCGAGGCGCAGGCGATGGGGATGCCCGCCTCCGCCACGGCGCGCACCGCGGCGATGGCGCCGGGGATCGGCTCCACCTCCTCGCGAACGGCGCGGGCGACGCGCACCGAGAGGTCGCGGGCCCAGCGAGGCGGCAGGGGGCCGGTGCGCGCCTCGATCACCGGCATCATGTCGGGCAGCGCCATGCCGAGGAAGGTTTCTCGCGCCTCGTCCGCCGTCATGCGCCAGCCGCGGGCGGTCAGCTCCTCGGCAACGATGCGGTTCACCAGGGTTTCGCTGTCGGCCAGCACGCCGTCGCAATCGAACAGCACGGCGGCGGGGCGTGACGGCCGAGGGCGGCGCGATGCCTTCACCATGCCGCGCACCGGCCGCCGGGAACCGGCCTGCGCGGGGGGGGACGCCGGGCCGCAGCCGGGGTCCCGGCAGAGCACGGCCTCCGATGCCGCTCCGGGCCCGGCCGCGCGCACCGCGCGCGACGGCGCGACGGCGGCGGTTCGGCGGGAGAGGGTCCTGCGCATGGATCCTTCCTGGTGGTGCAAATCGGACGCATGGCGCCCAAGACCAGGGTCCGGCCCAGGTGGAGAACGGACCGGACTCGGCCCGGATGGCCTGATATGGCCCATCCGCTTCACGGATCGCGCGTGACAGGCTGCCCGCCCATGACCTACGGGTGTTAGGCCATGCGATCAATGCGGCAGGAATGGCGCGCGTTCGGACGGGAGGTCGTCACCGCCCTCCTGACGATCGCCTTGTTCCTCCAGGCCGTGATCTCGGGCGACGCCGCGCTTCGCGCCGCCACGCCGGCCTTTGATCCGTGGAGCGTCATCTGTTCCTACCATCCGGACCGCCCCGGCGGCCCGGACCGGCGGGACGACGGGCAACCCGAGCGCCGACACACGCTCTGCTGCACCGTCCTGTGCGGCTTCGGGAACGGCCCGCCGCCAGCCTTGCCGCCGGCCGCCGCCGAACCGGTCCTCGGACCGGGAGCACCGCAGGCGGCGAAGCGAGCGCTGCCGGCAGACGAGCGCCTGAGCCGCGCGCCGCTCCGCCGGAGCCATCGCGCCCGCGCGCCACCCGCCACGGCCTGAACGCCTCCCCCCTCATCCATCATCCGTTCACCACGGCGCCTCGGCTGTGCGCTGCTGCCGCACGCCGCCGGGCGCCTTCGGGATCATCAGGCCATGAGCGACCTTTCCCATGCCGAAGGGAGAGCGCCGACGCGCGCGCGCAGCGGCGCATCCGCCTCCGACCTCTACCGCGCGGTCTGGCGCTGGCACTTCTATGCCGGGCTGCTTGTCCTTCCCTTCCTGATCATCCTCTCGGTCACCGGCGGCATCTATCTCTTCCGCCACCAGCTCGACCCTCTCATCCACCACAACCTCATGCGGGTGGAGGCGCAGGGCACCCCGCCCCGTCCCCCCTCCGCGCAGGTGGAGGCCGCGCTCGCGGCCCGGCCCGGAACAGTCTTTCGCTACGTCCCGCCGAGCTCCGGCACCGCCGCCGCGGAAGTCGGCGTGCGGACTCCCGGCGGCGAGCGGATCGTCGTCTACGTGAATCCCTACGACGCCACGGTGCTGGGCGAGCTGCCGGACAGGGGCACGGCCATGTGGCTCGTGCGCCAGATCCACAGCCTCGTCATCGCCGGCCCTGTGGCGAACGGGCTGATCGAGATCGCCGGCGGGTGGACCATCCTCCTCATCGGCACCGGCCTGTACCTCTGGTGGCCTCGGGGGTCGTCCCGCACCAGAGAGCGCGGCGGCGTGGTCAGCCTGCGCGGCACGCCGAGGCGCCGCGTGTTCTGGCGCGACCTGCACGCCGTCACGGGCCTGATCGTGGGGAGCGTGCTGCTGTTCCTGGCGGTGACCGGCATGCCCTGGTCGGTGTTCTGGGGCAGCTACGTCAACAAATGGGCCAACGGGCACAATTTCGGCTACCCAGCCGGGGTGCGCGTCAACCTGCCGATGTCGGACGAGCATCTCGGCCACGCGGCACCCACCACCTGGTCGCTCGAGCAAGCACGGGTGCCGCACTCCACGGGACACGGTCCGCAGCCCATCGGCCTCGACGCCGCCGTGGAAACCTTCAACCGGCTCGGCCTGGCGCCCGGCTACGCCGTGGCGCTCCCCAGCGGGCCGACCGGCGTCTACACCGCCTCGGTCTATCCCAACGACCTCTCCAAGCAGCGGGTGGTCCATCTGGACCAGTATTCCGGCCGGCCGCTGCTCGACATGACCTATGCCGACTACGGCCCGCTGGGGCGTGCCCTGGAATGGGGGATCAACGTCCATATGGGCCAGCAATGGGGGCTGGCGAACCAGCTCGTGCTGCTCGCCGCCTGCATCGCGACGGTCCTGCTCTGCGTGAGCGCGGCAGTCATGTGGTGGAAGCGCCGCCCCAGCGGCTCTCTCGGGGTGCCGCCCTTGCCATCGGATCGCCGGGTGCTCCGGGGCGTCGTCGCCATCCTGGCCATCGGCGGCGTGATCTTTCCGCTGGTCGGGCTGTCGCTGCTCGTGATGCTCGCGGCCGATCTCGCCTTGATCCGGTTCGGACGGCGCCGGCGCGCGACGGCTCACGCCTAGGGCCTACGGCGGGTGCGGGTGGGAGCGGCCAGGGAGGGACCTCCTTGGCCGCGCCATCTCCGTCCGTGCCTAATGCGTGCACACGCCGGGCGCTGCCGACTGTGCCAGCACCTGACGCTAGGTCCGGCCGGCCTCGGCGACGGCGGGCGCGGCATCGCCGACCTCGCCGCGCCCGCGCCGGGCAGCAGCTCCGGCGGAGGCATGCGGGCAGGCGGTGAAGGGCTTCGGGCATTGCCGTGCGCCAGCGAAGCTGCACAGTGCCCGCC
>JADGHI010000440.1 GCA_019689515.1 Acetobacteraceae bacterium
CGAGAAAGGAGGAACAGCAGTCCGACCCGCATTCCGCGAGGCGCAGCACGATGCTGCGCCGGACCGGATCGCGCAGGGCGTCCAGGATCGCCGAGAGGTTGAGCTGCTCTGGCTCCGGATGATGCAGCGGCCTTGCCATGTGGAGCAGATATCGAGCCCGGGCCCTCGGTTCAATGGCCCTTGAACTGCTTCCAGGGCTGGGGTAGTGGTCCTATAGTCCAATATATATTGAACTATAGGGCTCTTTCTCATGCCGCTTCCAACGCTTCTCTGGCTGACCCTCGGCGCCTTTGCCATCGGCACGGAGGGCTTCATGATCGCCGGGCTGCTGCCCGCCATGGCCCGGGATCTTGGCGTCGGCATCCCTGCTGCCGGGCATCTCGTCACCGCCTTCTCCCTCACCTACGCCCTCGGTACCCCGGTCATGGCCGTGCTGACCGCGGGGCTGGAGCGGCGGCGCCTGCTGGCTCTGGCGATGGGTACCTTCGCTCTGTCGAACCTGCTCGCTTCTCTGGCACCAAACTATCCTGGCCTGCTCGGTGCCCGCCTGCTGCTGGCGCTTTCGGCCGGCACCTTCATGCCGGCCGCCAGCGGCTATGCGACGGCGGCGCTGCCGGATCGGCGCGGCCGCGCCCTGTCGATGGTGACGGCCGGCCTGACGCTTGCGATCGTGGCCGGGGTGCCACTCGGCGTGCTGGTGGGAGAGGGGTTCGGCTGGCGCGCCACCTTCCTGGCCGTGGCCGGCCTCGCCACCCTGTCGCTCCTCGGCATCCTCGTGCGCCTGCCGCGCCTGCCGGCGGCGGCCTCAGCCAGCTTGCGGGAGCGCCTGGCGGTGGCTGGGCGCGGCGATGTGCTGGCAGTGCTCGCGGCCAGCGTCCTGATGATGGCCGGGGCCTTCTCGGCATACACCTATCTCGGCGTCTTCCTGGCGGCGGCGGCCGGCTTCGGCAGCCGTGAGCTGGCCCTGGCGCTGCTGGCCTTCGGCCTGGCGAGCGCGGCCGGCACCCAGTTGGGGGGTAGCGCGGCGGATCGCTGGGGACCGCGCCGCGCAGCGATGTTGGGTGGCGGCCTCGCCGCCCTCGCCTTCGGCGGCCTGTCCCTCGTCGCGCTGCTCTGGCCTGGCCATGCCGCACCGGCCATCTTCGCCCCCCTCCTGCTCTGGGGCCTGGCCGGCTGGGGGATGATGACGGCGCAGCAGGCGCGGCTGGTGGCGTTGGCGCCGGCGCTCGCCCCGGTCACCCTTTCGCTCAACGCCTCGGCCATCTATCTCGGCAGTGCGACCGGCGCAGCCATGGGGGCGCTGGTGGTCGCGGCCGGGGCGGTGGTCCAGATCGGCTGGGTCGCCATGGGCTTCGCCCTGCTCTCCGTGCTGGTGATCGGCGCCACCGCCCGGCGGGCGCTGCTCACCTCCGCCGCTACGGCTAAAGCACTTCCAGAGTGATGTTGCCGTTGGTGTAGACGCAGATGTCCGCGGCGATCTTCATCGCCCGGCGGCAGATCTCCTCGGCGCCGAGGCCGTCCACGCCGATCAGCGCCCGCGCCGCGGCCAGCGCGAAATTGCCGCCCGAGCCGATGCCGATGACCTGGTCCTCCGGCTCCAGCACGTCGCCCTGGCCGGTGAGGAGGAGCGAGCGCCTGGCGTCCGCCACCGCCATCAGCGCCTCAAGCCGGCGGAGGTAGCGGTCCGTGCGCCAGTCCTTGGCCAGCTCGACGCAGGCGCGCTCGAGCTGGTCGGGGAAGCGTTCGAGCTTTGCCTCCAGCCGCTCCAGTAGCGTGAAGGCGTCCGCCGTGGCGCCGGCGAAGCCCGCCAGCACCTTGCCGTTCGCAATGCGCCGCACCTTGCGGGCATTGCCCTTGACCACCGTCTGGCCGAGCGAGACCTGGCCATCCCCGGCCATCGCCACCTGCCCGCCCTTGCGCACGCAGAGGATGGTGGTGCCGTGCCAGCCGATCTTGTCCGTGTCGTTCATGGCCGCAGAGATGGCCCCGCCGCCGCGGGGCGGCAACCGCCCGGGTGGCGGGGCGTCCCCCGGCCCGGCTACGCGGTCAGGCGGAAGTCCCGCAGCACCTCCGGCTTGAAGGCGAGGCCGTGGCCGGGCCGCTCCGGCGCGGTGATCATGCCGTTCCGGATCGCCGGCGGATCGATCCAGAGATCGTCCAGCAGCCCCATGTGCTCCGCCCAGATCGCGTTCGGGATGGAGGCGAGGAGGTGGACGTTCAGCTCCGGGAACAGGTGCGGCGCGATGGTCATGCCCCAGGTGTCGGCGACCGCGGCGATCTTGCGCAGCTCCGTCAGCCCGCCGCGCATCGGGTCGGGCTGCAGGATCGGCAGGCGCGGGTTCTCGAAGAAGGGCTTGAGGTCGTGGCGCCCGAAATGCGTCTCGCCGCCCACCACGCGCATGTCCAGCGCCTCGGCGACGCGCATGTAGCCCGCGAAGTCGTCGGCGACGACCGGCTCCTCCAGCCAGTAGATGTCGTACTGCTCGAACTTGCGGCCCATCTGGATCGCGATGTCGGCGGTCCAGCCCATGTTGACGTCGATCATGATCTCGATGTCGGGGCCGAGCGCCTCGCGCATGCGGCGGACGTTGTCGAGGTCGGTCTTCAGGTCGTGCACATGCGCGACCTGCATCTTGATTGCCTTGAAGCCCTGGGACACGTAGTGCTTCGCCTTGGCGATCATCCCGTCCCCGCCGGCGCCGCGCCAGCAGCCGCTGCCGTAGATCGGGATCTCCGACCGCACATGGCCCCAGAGGCGGTGGAGCGGCAGCCCGGCCTTCTTCCCCACCGCGTCCCACAGCGCGATGTCGAGCGCCGAGGCGGCCATCATGATGATCCCGCCCCGCCCCTTGGGTAGGGTGGAGCGCCAGATGTCGCGCCAGATGCCCTCGATCTCCGTCGCGTCGCGGCCGAGGGCCAGCGGCTTCACCACCTCCTCGAGGCAGGCGCCGAGGGTGCGCAGCACCGGCGGCGCGCCGAGGGGGTTGAGATAGCCCATGCCGACGATCCCGCCGGCCGTCTCCACCTCCACCACCACCACGTCGCGCGTCTTGCCGAGCGCGTGGCCCGCCATCCACGGGTCGTCCGGCCAGGGCATGCGCAGCAGGGTCGTCCGCAGGTCGCGGATCGTCATGTCGGTGGCGGGCATCGGTGTCTCACTCCCTCGCGGTGGCGCGGATCTCGTCCAGGATGGGCAGCAGGTACTCGGCGAAGAGCGGCGGGTTCTCGGCGAAGGGGAAGTGGCCGATTCCATGCATCGGGGTGAAGCGCGCGCCCTTGATCTTCGCCGCGGTCTCGGCCGAGGCCTCGACCGTGCAGGAATAGTCGTACTCGCCCGTCAGCATGAACAGCGGGCAGCGGGAGGTGTCGATGCGGTGCACGCGCTCCCGCGCGTCCCACTCGCCGGAGTAGAACTCGATGTCGCGCGCGAAGGTGGCGTGGCCGCCCTGGCTGTAGTGCCACCAGATCTCCGCGGCGCATTCCGCCGGGCTCTGCGGCGCCATCAGGCCGAACACCCATTCGGGGACGAAGACGGACTGGTTGACCCGCGGGTGGTTCGCCCAGGCGGTCTGGCGGCCCTGGATGTTGTCGGTCGCCTCGCAGGCGATGATGGCGCTGAACGCCTCCGGATGGCGGAGCGCCAGTTCGAGGCAGATCTCGCCCGACATCGAGGCGCCGAGCACGAGGGGGCGGCGCAGCCCGGCGGCGCGCACCACCTCCATGATGATCGCGACGTAGCGATCGGTGGTCAGGCGCCAGCTTCCGGGCGGCGCGGCGGCGGGCGGCAGGCTCTTGCCGTGCCAGGGGAGGTCGAAGGCGGTAACGCGCCAGTCCCGTGTCAGGCGCCGGTCCGCCATCAGGCGGTGGAATTGCCGCCCGTCCGCGCCGGCCGTGTGCAGGCAGAGCAGGTCGCGCGGGCCCTCGCCGGCCTGCTCGCGATAGACGCGGTAGGCGGTGCCGTCCACGCGGATCGGCAGATAGG
>JADGHI010000441.1 GCA_019689515.1 Acetobacteraceae bacterium
GCAATCGCGGTGCCGGTCGGGGCGGGGATGACGCAGGGTGTCGGCCCCCTGCGGTCGGGACGTCGCCGCGCGACGGACGGGATCCTCTTCCGGCCAGCGGCGGGGGGTGCTCCTGGCGCGGGGGCGTCGGCCTCCGCGGCTCGCCTCGCCGCCGCGGCCGCGCCGGGCGCCCTGCTGGCGATCCAGGAGGCGGCAGGCGCCCCCTCATCGCCCGCGTCCGCCGCCGCGGAGGAGCGCGACCGCCGTGCCCGGCGCCGCGGCGCCGCGCTGATCGAGGCCCTGCGCGACCTCCAGCTTGCCCTGCTCGACGGAGCGGAAGGCGACGTGGCCAGGCTTGCGGACCTCGCCACCCTCGCCGAGGGCGAGGTGGCCGCCGACCCTGTGCTGCGCGAGGCGATCGCGGCGATCGTCCTTCGCGCACGGGTGGAACTCGCCCGCCGGGCGGCAGCGCGGCTCCGTCACGCCGCTGAAAAGCGCGCGTGATCAACCGTTTGCCGCGAAACCCCTCTTGGCGGATTCTGTGCGCTGACTGTATGGTCCGCCCGCCTTCGGAACCGCTCCGTTACGGTGTCGCCGGGGGCGGGGGATCGTCGAATGATCGTTGCCACGTTGCCACCGGACTACCGACCGACTGAAGACGAAGAGTTCATGAATCCGCGGCAGCTGGAGTATTTCCGGCAGAAGCTGCTCCGCTGGCGCCAGGATCTTCTTCGCGAGGCCGGCTATACCCTCGCGAGCCTTTCTGAGGGCGGGATCGCCGAGCCCGACCTCACCGACCGGGCCAGCGTCGAAACCGACCGCGCCCTGGAACTCCGCACCCGGGACCGCGCCCGTAAGCTCATCAACAAGATCGACCAGGCGCTCGAGCGTATCGAGAACGGCACCTACGGCTACTGCGAGGAAACCGGCGAGCCGATCGGCCTCCGGCGTCTGGAGGCTCGGCCGATCGCCACCCTTTCGATCGAGGCGCAGGAACGCCACGAGCGCATGGAGCGCATCCACCGCGACGACTGACTGAAGGCGCCGGGGGGGCGGGCAGCACGTCGCACCGACCCCAGGCGCATCGGGTTTGCGCGGCCCGCTCACGCCAGGCCGTGGGGCGGCGGATCGTCCAGCCCGGGCGGCGGGTGAGGCCCCGGGGCACGCGCGAGCAGCGCCGCGTCGTTCTCGGCTACACGGTTGACGCGGGGCGAAACCGGCCAGACGGCCAGCCACTCGTCCGGGCAGGGGCGCAGCAGGGCGCGCAGCAGTGCCGTCTCGTCCTCGTCCGTAGCGGCTTCCTCGCCCAGCCAGAGGGGCCAGGCCTCGCGCGGCAGGATCGCCGGCATGCGGGGGTGCAGCGCGGCGAGCTTCGCATTGGCCTCCGTCGTCACGATGGTGAAGCTGCGCAGGATCGTGCCGTCCGGCGCGCGCCAGCCCTCCCAGAGCCCGGCCAGTGCCATCGGCGCGCCATCGGCGAGCGCGACCGCGTAGGGCTGCTTCGGCGCGGAACCGCCGCCGGACCCCGCCTGCCACTCATAGAACCCATCGGCCGGCACGAGGCAGCGGCGCTTGCGGTAGGCCTCCCGGAAGGCCGGCCGCTCGGCGAGCGACTCGGCGCGGGCGTTGATCATCCGCGCGCCGACGGACGGGTCCTTCGCCCAGCGCGGCACCAGCCCCCAGCGCAGCGCGTCGAGATGCCGGGCGCCGGTTTCCGGATGGCGGCGCACCACCAGCCCGTCCTGCGTCGGCGCAAGGTTCCAGGTGGCGGGGAAATTCGGCAGCGGGCTGACCGTCTCGAAATGCGTCGCGATCGAGGCCGGCCCGCGCTGCAGGAAGTAGCGCCCGCACATTCGCTCCTCACGCCTCCTTTCGGCGGTCCCGCGCGCGGGGCGCGATCGCGCACCACAGCCTGCCCCTCCAGGTCATCAGACGGCAGCCGGTTCGGCCGGCCGCCCTGACCCCTCATCGGCCCGACCACAGTAAGGCCGATGAGGGGTCAAGCGTTTCCGAGGCAACGAGTCACGCCCCGGGCGTTTCCACCCGGGGCGATCGTGGCATGGCGTCAGTCGAGCCGGATGTTCGCCACGCGCGCCACCTCGCGCCAGCGGGCCAGGTCGGCGGCGACCGTCGCGGCGAAGGCCTCGGGAGACGCAGGCGACGGCACCGCGCCTTCTCCCTGGATCAGCCTGGCGAAGTCCGGCTCCGCGAGGACCGCGTTCACCGCCGTGTTCAGCGTGCGCAGCAACTCCGGCGGCAGGCCGCGCGGGGCGAACATCCCCCACCAGATCTCGACCTCGTAGTCGAGCCCCGTCGCCTCGCGCACCGTCGGCCCGGGCGGCGAGCCCGGCGGCGCCCCCGGCGCGGTGTAGGCGAGCAGCTTGAGCTTGCCGTCGCGCACCGGGCCGGCGGCCGAAGCCAGGGTGGTGATCAGGATCTGGATGTGGCCGGCGATCAGGTCTGTCACCGCCGCCGCCATGCCACGATAGGGCACGTGCTGCATCCTGATGCCGGCGCGCTGCGCGAACAGCTCGGTGACGAACTGGCCGACGCTGCCCGGGCCGGAGGAGCCGTAGTCGATCGCCCCTGGCCTCTCGCGTGCCAGCCGGATCAGGTCCGCGACGCTGTTCGCCGGGAAGTCCGGCGCGGCGAGGATGAAGAAGGGCGAGCGGGCGAGCAGCGCCACCGGCACGAAGTCGCGCTCCAGGTCGTAGGTCGTGCGCTGCACCACGGAGGTGGTCGCGAAGGTCGAGGAGGTGACCATCAGCGTGTAGCCGTCGCCCGGGCTCTGCGCGACGGCCGTGGCACCGATCGAGCCGCCCGCGCCGCCCCGGTTGTCGATCACCACGGGCTGGCCGAGCCGGACCTGCAACCGCTCGGCGAGCGGGCGGGCGATCACGTCGTTGCTGCCGCCGGGCGGGAAGGGGACGATGATGCGGACCGGCCGGCTCGGATAGGCGCCGGGCGCCGCCGGCGCGCCCTGCGCGCGGGCCGCACGGTTCGGTGCCCCCACCGCCGCGCCGGCCGCCGCGGCGCCGGCGAGGACAAGGCCGCGACGGGCGATCGGGGCTCTGCCGGCGTGACTGGATGCAGGATGCTGCACGTTGCTCCTCCGGATTGATTTTGCTCTGCGCGCAGCATCGCATGGCAGCCCCGCCGCGTCATGACCGTGGCGGCGGCGGCGCGCCATCGCAGCGCCGGCGCGAGGCGGGGAAATCGACGATCTCCGGCTCGCCTTCTGGAGCGATCTCGCGCCTGGTCCAGGCGAAGAGCACCGCGTTGTAGGCCTCGAAGGCGGTCGAGCAGTGGAGGATGCCGCGGAAGCCCGCCGCGCGTGCGGTGTCGGCGACGAAGCGCGGGACGAAGTATTCGGGCTTCCACGGGCTCTCCGGGTCGGGACGCAACCAATCGAACACGGCGTTGAGGCCTGCGGTCAGCAACGGCGCTCCGGTCGCCTCCGGCGGCCGCACCGCGCCGGCGAGGTCGAGCAGGCCGCGGAACCGGCGCACCCGCCAGTGCTGGACCCAGACGATGGCGCGGCGCCGCGGCGGCACGGTCTCCGCGCAGGCGCCGCAGCGCGCGGAGGCGAGGTAGAAGACGCGCTGGCCGTAGTGGTTGAACCGTCCCTCCTGATGCGTCACGGGCGGCGGGCCGAGCGCCACGGCGTCGAGACGGTCGGCCCCCTGCGGCAGGCGGGCGCGGTGCCACTCCGCCTCGGCGAGTGTCTCCTTGGAGCGCGGGCGACAGCGGCGGCGATGCGCTTGCCGACGGGACGAGCGAGGCCGAAGTAGGGGAAGCGCTCAAGGTGGCGCGCGAAGCCCTCGATCTCGGCGGCTAGGTGGTCGGTTTCGCGGTCGCGCTGCGCGCTGCGGCGCCGTGTCGTCACGAATTCTCGGCTCCCGGCGCAGATGGCGCTCGCGGCTCCGATGGCCGCACCGCGGGGTGGGCGGGTCGCTTGCAGCGGGACCGGGCATGGATCGGGCCAGGAG
>JADGHI010000442.1 GCA_019689515.1 Acetobacteraceae bacterium
GATCGTGGGGCGCGGAGGCAAGCCTCGCGCCCGGTGCGGCGGCATGTCGCGAGGGCGGCACCAATGCCGTCCCGCATGCATGGTGAACACCTGAATGCGGCCCTGAACGCTGGCCGGCGGCTCCCGGCCACGAAGCCTGGCATCGCGTCTCCGGACGTTCCCGCCCTTGGGAGATCCGCTCTCTCTGGCGTCTTCCGAGGCAGCGATTCACGCCCCGGCTTTTCCACCCAGGGGCGATCGCAGCCTAGCCGCCGCCCGGAAGCGGGCCCAGCCCCGCCGCCGCAAGGGCGTGCAGCGCGGCGCCGAAGGCGGCGGCCCAGACCGCCAGCGCAACCGCCGCGCGGTGCGGCACGCGCAACTGGCCGGCGAGCTCCGCGGCCAGCACGGACAGCAGCCCGGCGGTGAGGAGCACGGAGATCAACGTCAGGAGGGCCCCCGGCACCAGCCAGCAGAGCGCGAGCGCGACGGCGAACAGCACGGCGCGGCAGACGGCGGCCCACGCCGTTGCGGGGCGATCCTCGTGCATGGCGGGCAACGAACGGGCGCGGGGCTGCGGGGTTGCTCCTGCCCGGCCGAATCGGATATCCGGCCCGCGGGCCACGCCCCCCCACCGGGGCGCATCAGCTTCTGAAAGGGAGCACCGACCGATGGCGACGCTCGCCACGCCGAAGCCGGCATTGCGTCCGGCCAACCCCCGCTTCTCCTCCGGTCCCTGCGCCAAGCGACCCGGCTGGTCGTTGGCCGCGCTGGAGGGCGCGCTACTCGGGCGCAGCCACCGCGCCTCGGCGCCGAAGGCGAAGCTCGCCGAGGTGATCGAGCGCTCCAAGGCGATCCTCGGCATGCCGGCCGATTGGCGACTCGCCATCGTTCCCGCCTCGGACACCGGGGCGGTGGAGATGGCGCTGTGGAGCCTGCTCGGGCCGCGCGGCGTGGACGTGCTGGCCTGGGAGAGCTTCTCCGGCGACTGGGCGACCGACGTCACGAGGCAACTCAAGCTTACGGACGTGCGAGTCCACAAGGCCCCATATGGGGGGCTGCCCGATCTTTCGGCGGTGGACCCGGCGCGCGACTGCGTCTTCGTCTGGAACGGCACGACCAGTGGCGTGCGGCTGCCCGACGGCGACTGGATCTCGCCGCAGCGGGAGGGGCTCGCGATTTGCGACGCGACCTCGGCGGCCTTCGCGATGCGGCTGCCCTGGGACCGGCTCGATGTCGTGACCTGGTCCTGGCAGAAGGTGCTGGGGGGCGAGGCGGCGCACGGGATGCTGGCGCTGTCGCCGCGCGCGGTGGCGCGGCTCGAGTCCTACACGCCGCCCTGGCCGATGCCGAAGATCTTCCGCATGACCAAGGGCGGGAAGATCAACGAGGGGTTGTTCAAGGGCGAGACGATCAACACCCCCTCGATGCTCTGCGTCGAGGACGCGCTGGACGGGCTCCGCTGGGCCGAATCGGTCGGCGGGCTGGACGGGCTGATCGCGCGCTCGGAGGCGAACCTCGCCGCGGTGGCGCGGTGGGTGGAGCGGACGCCGTGGGTGGACTTCCTCGCGGAGGATCCGCGCACGCGCTCCTGCACCTCGATCTGCCTGAAGGTCGTGGCGCCGTGGTTCGTGGCGCTGGAGGCGGAGAAGCAGGCCGCCGCGGCGAAGCGGCTGGCCGCGATCCTGGAGAAGGAGGGCGTGGCGCTCGATGCCGGCGCCTATCGTGACGCGCCGCCGGGCCTGCGCATCTGGGGCGGGGCGACGGTCGAGACCGCCGATGTCGAGGCGCTGCTCCCCTGGCTCGACTGGGCCTTCGCCCAGGTCGAGGCCGAGTTCGTGAAGGAGGCCGCGTGATGGCCGGCGCCAACGCTCCGCGTGTCCTGATCTCCGACAAGCTCTCGCCCGCCGCGGTCGAGATCTTCAAGCGCCGCGGCATCGCGGTGGACGTCAAGCCGGGGCTGTCCCCGGCGGAGCTGCGCGCGATCATCGCGCCCTATGACGGGCTCGCGGTGCGCAGCGCGACCAAGGTGACGCGCGAGCTGATGGAGGCGGCGCCGAACCTCAAGGTCGTGGGCCGGGCCGGCATCGGCGTGGACAACGTGGACGTCACCAGCGCGACCGCGCGCGGCGTGGTGGTGATGAACACGCCCTACGGCAACGCCATCACCACGGCCGAGCACGCGATCGCGATGATGTTCGCCCTCGCGCGGCAGATCCCGGAGGCGAGCGCGAGCACCAAGGCCGGGAAGTGGGAGAAGAACCGCTTCATGGGCGTCGAGCTGTTCGGCAAGACGCTCGGCCTGATCGGCTGCGGCAACATCGGCTCGATCGTCGCCGACCGGGCGATCGGGCTGAAGATGCGGGTGATCGCCTACGATCCCTTCCTCTCGGAGAAGCGTGCGCTCGATCTCGGCGTGGAGAAGGTGGAGCTGGCGGAGCTGCTGGAGCGGGCGGACTTCGTCTCGCTGCATGCACCGCTGACGGAGCAGACGCGCAACATCCTCTCGCGCGAGAACCTGGCGCGGATGAAGAAGGGGGCGCGGCTGATCAACTGCGCCCGCGGCGGGCTGGTGGACGAGGCGGCGCTGTACGACGCGCTGAAGTCCGGCCACCTCGCCGGCGCCGCGCTCGACGTGTTCGAGATCGAGCCGGCGACGGAGAGCCCGCTCTTCACGCTGGAGAACGTGGTCTGCACGCCGCATCTCGGCGCCTCGACGACGGAGGCGCAGGAGAACGTGGCGGTGCAGGTGGCCGACCAGATGGCGGACTTCCTGCTGACCGGCGCGGTCTCCAACGCCATCAACATGCCGAGCGTGACCGCGGAGGAGGCGCCGCGCCTCAAGCCGTACATGGAGCTGGCGCGGCTCCTCGGCTCCATGGCGGGGCAGCTCACCGCGGCGCAGCAGGCCGTGATCCGCTCCATCCGCGTCGAGTACGAGGGGCATGCGGCGGAGCTGAACCGCCGGCCGCTGACGGCGGCGGCGCTCGCCGGCGTGCTCGCGCCGCTGCTCGGCGCGGTGAACATGGTGAACGCGCCGGTGGTGGCGCGCGAGCGCGGCATCGAGGTGGCGGAGACGACGCATGAGCGCAGCGGCGAGTACCAGACGCTGCTGCGCCTGACGGTGACGACCGACCGGTTCGAGCGGAGCGTCGCCGGCACGCTGGTGATCGGCGACCGACCGCGGCTCGTCGCGATCAAGGGCATCGCGGTGGAGGCCGATTTCTCGCCGCACATGCTCTACGTGACCAACAAGGACAAGCCGGGCTTCATCGGCCGCTTCGGCACGACGCTGGCGGAGGCGGGGGTCAACATCGCCACGTTGCATCTCGGCCGCAGCGAGCCGGGGGGCGACGCGATCTGCCTGGTCGGCCTCGACGGGCCGATGCCCGAGGGCGTGCTCGAGCAGGTGCGGCGCCTGCCGCTGGTGATGCAGGCGACGCCGCTCGCGTTCTGAGGCGCGGGGCGCGGCGGGGCGGCCGCCCGCGCCTAGCTGCGCAGCCGGTCGAGGCGGTCCAGTTCCGCCGCCACCGCGCCTGCCGCCTCCCGGGTACGGGGCAGGGGCGGCAGGGCGCCGAGGCGGGCGAGGGTCGCGCGTGGGCCAAGGGTGAAGACCCGGCGGGCGGAGAGCGCGGCCTCTGCCCGCGCCGTGCTGCCGGCGTCGAGCGCGTTGGCGGCGCCGCGCAGCCCCTCGATCACCGCTTCGGGCGGCGCGTCCGGCGCGATGCCGAGGGCGCCGCGGGCCTCGGCCCGTGCCTGCCGGAGCTGGAACAAGACGGTCGGCTGCACCTCGGGCGCGTAGCGCGGGCTGGTGGCGAGGGTATCGGCGAGGAATTCGAGCTGCACGAGGGCGCGTGCCGCCTCGGCCGGGCGGCCGGCGTATTGCGCTGTGTCGCCGAGCATGCGCGGCGCGTTGAGCGCGGCACCCCGCACCGGGTCGCCGATGCCGAACAGATAGTCCGCCGCGCAGGAC
>JADGHI010000443.1 GCA_019689515.1 Acetobacteraceae bacterium
CTCCCGCAGGTATCGAAGTGGAACCCCGCCTCGTTCGGTGCCGACCAGGCGATTACCGCGTTGCCGTCTTCGATGTATTCACAGACCTCACCCCAGATCATCTCCCGCACCCGCCGGCCATAGCTGCCCACGTAGACCCCGGCCCGCACCTCCAGCAGCCAGACCGCCAGCCGCCCGCGCAGCCGCGGTGGCGCATTCTCAACCACGATGACCAGCATCGCCGATCGCCACCGGGTCCTCGAAGGCCACCGGCATCGCCTCCGGTGGCGCCTCCGGCACGGGCAGCCCGCCGGCGGCCAACACGTCCTCGATCAAGGGGATCAGCCGCGCCAGCACGTTCGCGCGTCGGAAGGCGTCGCGGCAGCGCCGGCGCACCTCGGCCACCGGGTCTGCTACGGGGCGGCCGTCCAGAGGCCGCCCCTGCTGCACGGCAGCGGCGACACGGAACGCTTCTGGCACCACCGTCTCGAACTTCAGGATGTCGGCGATGTCGAACACGAAGCTCTGCGGCTTGCCGGTGTGTAGGAAGCCGATCGCCGGTGCGTAGCCCGCCGCAAGCACCGCCGCTTCGGCCACCCCGTAGAGCGCCGCAGTCGCCGCCGATAGGCAGCGGTTCACCATGTCCGACCCCGACCAGTCGTGCGGATCGTAGCGCCGGCCATCCCATGCGACGCCGTGGCGCTGCGCCAGCAGGCGATACAGCTCGCGCACCCGCGCCCCCTCGATTCCGCGAAGCTGCTCCACCGAGCGCCGCGCCGGCGCCTCCTCGCCGAAGCGAAGCGCATACATCTTGCGCACCACCCGGAGACGTGCCTCGTCGTCGAGCGCGAGCCGGGCCTGGAAGAGCAGACGGTCTGAGCGCGCCCCGCCAGGCTGCCCGGCGGCGTAGAGCCGGACGCCGGCCTCCCCCACCCAGATCAGCAGCGTGCCGGCGCGTGCCGCCAGAGCCACCGCGGCGTGGCTGATCCGCGTGCCCGGCTCGAGCATCAGGCAGGCGATGCCGCCAACTGGGATGTGCGTGCGGACGCCGGCCTCGTCCACCAGGACGAAGGCGCCGTCGAGCACGTCGAGGCGGCCCTTCTCCAGGAACAGGATCGAGGCCCGCTCGCGGATCGGAATCGGCCGCGGCGGCGGCAGACCGGGCAGCGGACGCGGGGTGCCGCTCGCAGCGCCCCCGCTCATGATGCCGCCACCCCGACCCGCGCCGGCGACGCCCGGCGGATCAGCATCAGCCCACAGCCGAAGGCGCGCGCATGCCCGAAGCCACGTGCAAGGGCCGCGAGGAAGCGCGCCGGCTCCTCCACGGTGAGCACGCCGTGGAAGTCGAGCACGCCGAACACCACCGGCCTGGCCCCGGCCGCCCGGGGGACGACGACACGATCGTAGCCGTCCACGACGACATCCGCATCAGCCACGAAGCCGTGTCGCTCGCCCTGCCGCTTGAGCCACAAACGGCCTTCCCGCACAGCGGCTTCACGCCGTGCCTCCGCGCGCAGCGGGCCCGCCGGCACAGCCCGCAGGGCATCCATGACGACATCGTGGCGCCGCCCACGCTGACCGTGAGAGGCAGGACGCGCCACTACGGGGTTGGCCCGCAGCGCGAACTGCAGCCGGTCGCCGGCAGCCAACAACGGCGCGAACGGCTTCGGGGGATCGAGCTCGAACAACCCGTGCGGATCAACGGGCTGACGGGCGGAAAGGATCAGGAACCGTCCCGGTGCCTCCTCCCGCCAGAGGAAGTCACGCCGGCGCTCCGGTGTGTCGGCGAACAGCGCCCAGACCAAGTGATGCGACGCTGCGGCACGGGGACCACCACCCTCCGGCACCAGCAGCCGAGCCAGCGCGGCGAGCGGCGCGTCCCGCCGTAGCCGGACCCGCGAGAGCCATAGGCCGCTCACGGCACGCTGACTCCCAGCACCGCCTCTTCGCGGAGATCGAACTGCCAGCGCCGGCGCGAGCGCGGCTGATCGCGGCGCATCTCAATCCGCCGTAGGCGGAGGTCGTCCGGAGCGGCGTCTGCCGCATCGAGCACCACAATGGCCTCGCCCGGCACATCGGCCAGCGCCTCACGCAGACTGTGGCCCTTCGGGTGCTCGAGGCCCGCTTCCGGTCCCGTCTCCTGGCGCGCCAGGAGTGCTTCCGTCGGATCCGCGGCCTCGGCGATCTGCGGTGCCAGGGGCAAGCCGAGCGGGCAGGACTTCCGGCCGAGGTAGGGGACGAAGCGCGGCCGCTCCATCGCTTCTGCGATCTCTTCAAGCGTCCAGCGCTGACCGACGTAACGGGGCCAGAGCGCGCCAAGGTGCCACGCGCCCGTGCGGTAGTCACGCCGCGACAGCACGGTGTTCAGCGCCGTTGGCGGCACCGCCAGCTCCTCCGCCCGGGTGGCGAAGCGACGGCCGCGCTGGGCGGAAGGCACTTGCGCGGTGTGGTAGTCGGCCAGCAGCCGCCCCGGTGCGTGGCAGAGCAGCGCGAGGCCGTAACCCTCCGCCAGCGCCTCCTGCGCCGCCTCGTCCCCACGGTCCAGGCCGAGGCAGGCGGCGACGAGCCCGAGCACCGCGGAACGCGCCGGCCGATCCCAGCCGGAACGCCGCTCGCCCACAGCGACGCCGCCGAAGGAAGCGAGCGGCGCGACCAAGGCGAAGGTGAGGAAGTGCGGCACGGCGAAGCGCCTTTCCTAGGCGCCGCGGCAGAAGGCGAGGATGTCGGAGAGCCGGCCGGCGGTGCCGACGCGCAGGAAGGCGGCGCTGTCATAGGCTTGGCCGTAGGCCGCATCCATGGCGTCACGGAACTCCTCGAGTGCCCTGATGGAGGCGTCCATCAGGTCCTCGCCTTCCACCGGCCTGGCGAAGGCGCCGGCCAAGGTCCGCGGCTGGCGGTCGCCAAGCTCGGCAAGGATGTAGTGCGCACGGCCATGCGCCGCGAAGCTGTTCTGCTTGCCGCGCGGGGCGGTGGTTGCGGCCGCCTCCGCGAGGGCGGCGAGCGCGGTCCCGGCGAGCGCCTTGTCGCCACCGAGATTCCGCTCGAGCAGCTCTCGGTTGACGGAAACATAGAGGTAGAACACGCCCGAACCGAAGGCGGCCTCGCCGACGAAGCCGGCACCGGCGTCCTCGGCCGGCGTCTTCAGGTCGTCCACCGCGGTGTAGTAGTCGTCTTCCACAGCGACACGGTGCGTGGTGATGGCATGTGCGACCTGCGCCGCGGCCTCGCGGTTGTAGTCCGGATTGTCGGCGAGCATCCGCCCGAACAGCGCAATGTCCGCGGCGGTGTCCGCACGGCGAAGCACGTCTTCTGGCTTCGGCGTGATCTTCTCCCCGGCCGCGATGCGCTCCGCCAAGGCAAGGGCAGCGGCACGCTCTTCCGGCGCGATGAAGGCGAGCTGCTCCGTGCGGGTCGGGTTCGGATCCTTTTCCGGCTTCGGCTTGCCGAACAGCGGCACGATTTGGCGCGCGACCTTCACCGCCTCCGCCTCTGCGACGCCGCGCTCGACGAGATGAGCCTTAATCACTTCGCCAAGGCGCTGCGTGCGCTGTCCCATGTGGTCATTGAGCGCTGCCTTGAACACCTCAGAGGTGCGCCAGGCGCGCTTCAGCGCCTGGGAGGAGATACGCAGCCGCGTCGCGCCACCGACCACGGCGGTCTTCGGCCGCCCGGTGTCGTCACGGTTCAGGTTAGCGGGCGGGAAGAAGCTCAGCAGGTGCAGCTGCAGGAATCGACTCATGCGGCGGCGGTCCCTTCGGCAGGGGTGGCGGCGGTCTCGGGCGTCGGCGGGCCGGCCGGAGCGCCAGCGTTCCAATAGGCGTAGATCCAGTCGCGACGGCGACGCTCCGACCAGTCGAGCAGCGCGGCGGCCAAGTCCCGCGCGTCGAGCGCCCCGCCGGCCAGCGCGACCAGGCGGCGGAACGCAATCAGACGCTCATCTGGCGTCGCCGCCTCCAGCAGACGGCGGA
>JADGHI010000444.1 GCA_019689515.1 Acetobacteraceae bacterium
TCGGCGCTCGCGTCATTTCGGGCCTCACTGGCAATCTCAGCATCCCACGCGAGACGGACAGTCCGGCGGTGGGCTGGGTCGCCGAAAACGCCGCGCTGAGCACCGATGACGCCGACTTCGATGCGGTGACGCTCTCGCCCAAGCACGTGGGGGCACTTACCGAAGTCTCCCGCAACATGGTCATGCAGGCGTCGCCCGACGTGGAGGCGCTGATGCAGCAAATGTTGGGACGAAATGTCGCGCTGGCGATCGACCGTGCGGCGATCAAGGGCGGCGGCTCCAACGAGCCGGATGGTGTCCTCGAGACCTCCGGCATCCAGACCGTGACCTCGCCCGCCTCGATCTTCGAGGGCATCGCCGAGGCGGTGGCGAAGGCCGACGCCGAGAACGTCGGCGGCAGCCGGGCCATCCTGACGACGCCGGAAATCCGGAAGACCGCCGCGCTGGCGTTGGACTCCATGGGGCGCCCGATCGGTGTTGGGACCGTGTTCCACGGCATCCCCACCACCTTCTCCAACCAGGTGCCGAAGACCCTCGGCGCGGGCGCCGAGCATGGGTTGATTTACGGCGACTGGAGCGAGCTGCTGATCGGCGTCTGGTCCGAGCTCGACATCCTCGTCAACCCCTACGAATCCACGGCGTACAGCAAGGGCAACGTCGTCATCCGCGCCATGGCGACGGTGGATGTCGCCGTTCGGCACCCGAAGGCGTTCGTGAGCGTCGAGGACGTGACGACCTCGACGCCGGCGATGCCCGCCGAGGACCAGGGGTCCGCATGATCCCGTCCCGCTTTCCGGACGGGCTGGAGCGGCGCGCGGCTGTCGAGCTGCGCGCCGGCTCCGGTCGGCGCCTGGAGGGCTACGCGGCGGTGTTCGACGTGCCCGCCAGCATCGGCGACTTCACGGAGACGATCCGCCCCGGCGCCTTCCGCGCCTCGCTCGCGAGCGGTCGCGACGTACTCGCCCTGGTGGACCACGACCCGTCGCGGCTGCTCGCGCGCAGCGCGAGCGGCACCCTCCGATTGTCGGAGGATGCGCGCGGCCTGCGCTTCGAGATCGACGTGCCCGACACGCAGCTCGGCCGCGACATCCTCGCCCTGGCCGAGCGGCGCGACCTGGGCGGGATGTCCTTTGGGTTCCGCGTGAAGGACGAGGCGTGGCCGGCGCGCGATCGGCGCGAGCTCCGCGCGGTGGACCTGGTGGAGGTGTCGGTGGTGCAGGCGTTCCCCGCCTACACCGCGACCAGCATCGCCGCCCGCGCCCGCTCCGCCGTTCCCGCGCGGCTCCGGCTGCGCCGCCTATACCTGGAGACGCTGCCGCCATGAGCTTCTTCGCCCGCCTGCGTCGCGCCCTCTCCCCGGCGGAAACGCGCGCCTCCACCAGCGACTCCTATGCGCTCGCCTTCGGCATCCGTCCCACCGCGTCCGGCCAGCACGTGAGTCCCATCATCGCGGAGAACCTTTCCGCAGTGCTGGCCTGCGTCGGCGCGATCAGCAGCGTGATGGCGGGCTTCCCGGCCTACGTTTACCGCATCACGCCGGAGGGGCGCGTCGAGCTTCCGGACCATCCCGTGGCGCGGCTGACGCGCCGGCCGAACGCGCACCAGACCTGGCCCGATTGGGTCGAGTTCACCATGGGGCAGGCGCTGCTCTACGGGAACGCCGTCAGCCAGATCGAGTACGACGGTGCCGGGCGCCCGACCGCGCTGATCCCGATCCCCTGGCGCAGCGTCTCCGTCACGCTCTTGCCCACGGGGCGGCTCGCCTACGACGTGATCGACCACACCGCCCCCTGGGGCGGCTCGGTGAGGTCGCGGCGCCTCCTGGAGCACGAGGTGTTCCACCTCAGGGACCGGTCCGACGAAGGGCTTGTCGGCCGCAGCCGCATCAGCCGCGCCCCCGACGTGCTGGGCAATGCGATGGCCCTGCAAGAGTGGTCCGGCACGATGTGGAAGAACGGGGCAACGCCCTCCGGCGCGCTGAAGTTCGACACCCATCTGAACGAGGACCAGTTCAGGCGGATCAGCGCGCGCCTCGAACAGCAGCTTGCCGGCCCACAGAACGCGCGGCGCATCATGGTGCTGGAGAGCGGCGCGAGCTGGCAAGCACTGAGCGTGTCGCCGGAGGACGCCGAGGTGCTGGCGAGCCGGCGCTTCTCCGTGGAGGAAGTTTGCCGGCTTTTCCAGGTACCACCGCCGATCGTGCAGGACCTTTCGCACGGCACATTCACCAACTCCCGCGAGGCGGGGAGATGGTTCGCGCAGTTCACGCTCGCGCCCTGGGCGAGGAAGATCGAGGCGGAGTTCGGGCGCAGCGTCTTCGGCGCCAGCAGCGCCGATTGCGTGCTTGAGCTCGACATGAGCGCGCTCATGCGCGGCGACGCCGAGGCGCGCTGGGCATCGCACAAGATCGCCGTCGAGGCCGGCATCCTCGACCCCGACGAAATCCGCGAGATTGAGGGATGGAATCCGCGTCGGCGGACGCAGCAGCAGGTGGATTCGAATGCCTGATCCGCTGCGCCTCCCAACCCTCCGGACGGAGTACCAGGCCGCAGAGGCACTGGGCGTCTCTGTGGACACGCTGCGTCGGGAGCGGCGGCGGCGGCGGATCGGCTATGTGATGATCGGCGGCCGGCCGCGATATACCGACCGGCACCTTGCCGAGTACCTGGAAGCGAACGAGGTGTTGCCTTGCCGCGACGCAGGCCCCAACGCGCCGGACAGATCGCCGGTTACTGGCTCAGTAGGCGACCGGGCAGCGCCATGTGGTGCCGGACATGGTTCGACCCCGCGACTCGACAGACGCGCCGAGCATCGCTCGGCACTGATGACCTTGCAGCCGCCGAGCGCGCGCTCGCGGAGTGGATCACGCGGAACGTCCCGACCGATCACGCCGACCCGCGAGAGATTACCCTCGCTCGCGTCTTTGCCCGCTACTTCGAGCGCCACGGTCAGCACATCATCGGCGCCAGCGCCCAACGGGTCAGTCTCGCCGTGATGCTGCGCCACGTCCCCGAGGGAATCACCGTGGGCGAGCTGACGCTCGACGCCCAGCGGGAGGCGGTGCGGGCCATGCAGGTGGCGGGCTACGGCGCCGGCACGATCAAGCGCGCGCTCGGCGCCGCGAAGGCCGCAGTCAACTGGGCCTGGAAGAACAGCGAGCTCGATCGGCCGATCCCATTCCTCACTGTGCCGGAGGGGCCAGGGCGCGAGCGCGTCCTGACGGTCGAAGAGCTGGCCCGGCTGTGGGACCAGGAAATGCCGGCCCACGTGCGCGTCTTCCTCGCGCTGGCGATCGGCACGGCGGGCCGGCCGGAGGCGCTGCTCCAGTTGACCAGATTCCAATGCGACCTGGAGCTCGGGCTGATCCACCTCAACCCGCCCGGCCGGGTCCAGACGAAGAAGCGGCGTCCGGTGGTGCCCATGCCCGATTGGCTTCGCCCTTGGATCGAGGCGTCGGCCGATGGGCATCTCGTCAGCTATCGCGGCAGGCCGGTGAAGAAGATCGCCGGGGCCTTCCAGACTCTGCGCGACGCGGCCGGCTTCGGCCCCGACGTGACCGCCTACACCATCCGCCACACCGTGGCATCCCATCTGCTGCGGCTCGGCGTGGATACGCACGAAATCGCGGTCCTCCTGGGCCATGAGATGCCTGGGAGCCGCACAACGGGGAGATACCTGCATGTAGGGCCGGACTACCTGGCCAACGCCCGTAAGGCGTTGGATGACCTCGCACAAGCCATCGGCCGGGCTGCCACCCGGCCGATGGTCATCATCAACGTGCGTGCTAGTTGCGTAGTAGTGCCTCAGCAGACGGGTTGCCGCCCGGCCGCTAAGCCCTTGAATTATGGAGCGGGCGAAGGGAATCGAACCCTCGACCCCAACCTTGGCAAGGTTGTGCTCTACCCCTGAGCTACGCCCGCGCTCCGTTGGCGCGGCGGGTTCT
>JADGHI010000445.1 GCA_019689515.1 Acetobacteraceae bacterium
CCCCCCGGGGGGGGGGGGGGCGGGCCGGCCGACCGCACCGCCCAATCGGGCCGCGCGTGAAGGCTGGTCTATAGGTCAGCGGCGCAGGGCTGTCGAGGGCGGCGGGCGCGGCGGCGGGGCGCCGCCCGGCGCATCGCGCACGACCAGGGTCTGGCCGAGCTTGTCGTGCCAGGTCTGCCGCCGCGGATCCCACAGCATCCAGACATAGCCGAGCCCCAGGGGCAGCGCCGACAGCAGGTAGCCGACATAGCGCAGCACCAGATGGACATGCGGCGCGTGGCCGCCGGTGCGGGCATCCACGATGCGCAGGCCGAGCACGCGCTTGCCCGGAGTCGCCTGGCTCGGGCCGGCCCAGCAATTCAGCACCAGCAGACCGAGGAGCAGGTTGAGCATCGCCTTGGCTGCCGGGGTCGGATAGGCCGCTGCCGTGCCGCCGCCGTGCAGCGCGGCGCCGAGCATGAGCAGCGCGGCGCTCAGCGGCAGCATCCAGATCACGTCGATCAGCGTGGCAAGAAGGCGCGACGCGAAGCCGGCGAGCACGACCGGGCGACGAGGCGGCACTCCGCTCACGGCGCGCCCACAGCGCCAGGGCACAGGCGTGGAGCGGGTGACGGGAATCGAACCCGCACAACCAGCTTGGAAGGCTGGGGCTCTACCATTGAGCTACACCCGCGGCGCGACGCGGCGCCTGCCTCCGACCGGGACCTCGCCGCGACGACGGTAGTCGGAAGAATGGAGGGGGTTGGATTCGAACCAACGTAGGCTCACGCCAACGGATTTACAGTCCGTCCCCTTTAGCCACTCGGGCACCCCTCCACGCGGGTCGACGGCGAGCCGATGGAAGTGCGCGACTATCCGCCCGGCCTGCCGCTGTCAATGCGGCGCGGCCCGATGAGTGACACACGCCGTTGCGTGGCGGAGGCCCGATCCCGGGCGGCAGCCGCGCGAGGACAGTCGGAGACCGCCCGCAGCATGAGGGGAAGAGGCGCGATTCAGTGACGAAGGGCCACGCCCTGTGCACCCTCTGACCGAGTCGGCAGGCGCACGGTCATCGCGCGTGGCGGAAGCAGGCGGCCCCTGGCAGCGGCCGCCCGTGTCTGCCCCCTCGGTCAGGGATGGCCAAGGTCATCTCACGCGCGCAGCGCGAGCGGCGCGCCACCATCGGCAGGCGCCGAGGCAGCCGCCAGCACGCCTCGCAGCGTCTCGACCAGCCGTTCCGGCGCGAAGGGTTTCGGGAGCAGGGCGAAGGGCCCGCCCAGCGCAACGGCAGCGACTCCGCCGCCGCCCGGCGCACCGCCCCGCGCGCTCTTGCAGGGCGGACGGCCGGTCATCACCACCACCGGAAGGCCGGGCCGGTCGCCGCGCAGGCGTCCGACCAGCTCCCATCCGCCAAGGCGCGGCATGTCGAGATCGGTCAGCAGCACGTCCACATGCCGACGCCCGGCGCGCTCGAGCGCCTCGACGCCATCGGCCGCGAGGATCACCTCGAAGCCCTCGGCCTCCAGGAGATCGCCCAGCAACCTGGCCAGCAGATACTCGTCCTCAGCCAGCAGAACGACCCTTCCCATCGCGGGCCCGCGTGGTCCCAACGCTGGAGATCCCGATGCTTCAAGCACTGCGGCACCCCAATAGTCCATGACATCGCAACGGTATTGGCATTCGGCGCGATCCACACGTAACGGTTGTGCGAGGCGCGCCGGATCGCCTCGCCCTCCGAATCCCGGGCCGGCTCGCGGCTTGTCAGGATGGCGCGAGCGATCAGGATGGCCCCCGATGCGACGCTCCTCCCCCCCGTCACGCCGGCGTGGCACCGGCCAGGACACAGACCGCGACCGCGGCGGGCGCGCCGGCGCCGACCTCGGGTCGCGACAATCCAGCCGTGCCGGCAGCCGGCCGCCACAGGACGACGAACGCCGCCGCGGCGGGCCGCGATCCGGGCATGGCGGAGGCGGATCCCATGGCGGCAGCGCCGCGGACCCGCCGGCGGCCCGGCATCGCCGCCCTCCGCCGCAGGAGGCTGCGGCCGCCGCGCGCGCTCCGCGCCACGGCGGGCGAGGGACCACCAGCGGTCCGGGCGGCGCGCCCCCCGGACCGATGCCCGAGCGCGGCGGCGGTAGCGGTGCCAGCAGCGCCGCCTACTGGCTCTATGGCCAGCACGCGGTCGCCGCCGCGTTGGCCAATCCGGCGCGCCGCCTGCGCCGCCTGCTGGTCACCGCCGAGGCCGAGGCGGCGCTCGCCGCGCGCGTGCCGCGCCCCTGGCGGGTGGCCGCGGAGCGGATCGAGGACCGCGCGCGCTTCCGGACCTTCCTGCCCGAGGATGCGGTGCACCAGGGCGTGGCGCTGCTCGTCGAGCCCCTCGCCCCGGCCTCCCTCCAGGCCGCGCTCGCGGAGCGCCCGGAGGGGCCGGTGCTGGTGCTCGACCAGGTGACCGATCCGCGCAACGTGGGCGCGATCCTGCGCTCCGCCGCGGCCTTCGGCGCCGCCTGCGTGGTGCTCCAGCAGCGCCACGCACCGCCGGAAAGCGGCGCACTGGCCCGTGCCGCCTCCGGCGCGCTCGAGCTCGTGCCCGTGGTGCGCGAGGTGAACCTCGCGCGCACGCTGATCGCGCTGCAGCGCGAGGGCTTCTGGGTGGTCGGCCTCGCCGGCGAGGCGCCGAGGACGATGGCCGAGGCCGGGCTCCGCACGCGCCGCGTCGCGCTGGTGCTGGGCGCCGAGGAGGGCGGGCTGCGGCGCCTCCAGCGCGAGACCTGCGACGAGCTGCTGCGCCTGCCGATCGCGCCCGAGGTGGAAAGCCTGAATGTCGCCGCCGCCGCCGCGGTGGCACTCTACGAGCTGGCCCGGTCGCGCGAGCCGCTGCCACCACCGCCATCTGCCAGGACCGAAGGGGAGGACTGACCGCGCCATGCCGACGCACACCGATTCCGCCGCCGCCGAACAGGCGGCCGCGATCCTGTTCGAGGCGCGCCGCACGCAGCCACGCGCACCGCTCGCGCCGCTCCCCCCGGGGCTGGCCCCGGCGGGCGAGGCGGCGGCCTACGTGGTCCAGCGGGCGCTCGCCCGGCGCTTCGACGCCGATCCGCCGGCCGGATTCAAGATCGGCGCGACGACGCGGCAGATGCAGGAGTATCTCGGCCTCGCCGGCCCGGCCGCGGGCTTCGTGCCGCCGGGCGGCCTGCGCGCCACCCCGGCGGAATTCCGCTTCGCCGACTTCTTCCAGCCCGGCGTCGAATGCGAGATCGGCCTCCGGCTCGGCCGCGACATCCCGCCGGGCCCCTGCTCCCGCGAGGCGGCGGAGGGCGCGGTGGCGGAGGTCTTCCCCGCCATCGAGATCGTCGAGCGGCGCTACGGCCCCGACCTCGCCGCCTTCGGCACGCCGAGCCTGATCGCCGACCAGGTGTTCCACGCTGCCGGCGTGCTGGGCGCACCGGCGCCGGACTGGCGGTCGCTCGATCTCGGCGCGACGCGGGGGCGGATCTGGGTGGCCGGCGAACAGCGCGGCGAGGGCCACGGGCGCGACCTGCTCGGCCATCCGATGGAGGCGCTGGCCTGGCTCGCCGGTTCCGCCGCGGCGCGGGAGTTCGGCGGGCTGCGGGCGGGGCAGGTCGTGTTCCTCGGCTCGGTCACGCCGCCGATCTGGCTCGATGGCCCCTGCACCGTGCGCATCGAGTTCGACGGGCTGGGCGCCGTGGAGGTTCGCTTCGCCTGACGGCGCCACAGCGCGGCGGCGCGGCAGGGCGTCCTCCGGACACGTTCGGTTAACCTCGGGTCGGCGAGGATGGCTGCCCTGCCCGTCGCCCTCGCAGACGGCTGCGGCGCCAGGACGGCGCGTCGGAACCGGAAGAGCCCCATGCGCCGCCCTGCCCTTCTTGCTTCGGATTCTGACGGAGCGGATGCGTCCGCCTCCGGCTGGCATGTACTCACCGAGGTGCAGCAACTG
>JADGHI010000446.1 GCA_019689515.1 Acetobacteraceae bacterium
GCCCCGAGCCGCGCCTCCGCCGCCGCCGCGAGGCGCCGGCCGAAGGCTTCGGCGATCGCGTCCTCCCGCCCCGCGCGCGCGGCCATGACGAAGACGCTCCCGCCCGACGGGTCGGCGGTGACCGCGAGATGCGCCTCCGGACCGAACTGGTCGCGCAACCGTTCCGGCAAAAGCCTGCCCTGGCCCGCGGCCTGGGCACCGGCCAGCACTAGCGGATCGAGCTTGAGCACGGCATCGGCGCTGGAATCCTGCCGGGTCGGCGTGGCCAGGAGCTGGCTGATGCGCCGATGCAGTTCCGCCAGCCGGTCCGGCCCGCCGAGGCCCTCGGGCAGCGTCATCTTGAGGACGTAGCGGCCCGGATGGGCGGCCAGCCAAGTCTGCAGCTCCGGATGGACGCGGTCCACCAGGGCGTACCAGTCGCCGCGGTGCAGCGAGCGTCCCTCCTCGGCGGAGAAGGTTTCGCAGGCCACCGCCGCCTCGGCCCCACCGCGGCGGATCAGGAGGTCGAAGGGGGCGTCCTCGGCAAGGCCCGGGAACTCCACCGTGAAGCCGCGCGCGCGGTAGAGCGCGGCGCTGCGCAGCAGGTGGAACAGGGGGACCAGGGTCTGCTCGCCCTCCAGGCCGGCGGCCAGGCGCTCCCGCAGCCGGGCGCGGCCACGCGCGGGCAGGGTCTCGGCGAGGCGCACGGCATCGGCGGCGATCGCCAGCAGCCGCCGCTCGCCGCGTCCGGCCCGGTCGAGGGCGCGCGGGTCCTCCACCAGGCGGGCGAGGGCGAGTTCCAGCGCGTGCCGGCGCTGCGCCGCCCGGCCGCGCCAGGTGCCGCCACGGCCGGGTGGCGGCCGCGTGCGGCGTGCAAGTTCGGAAAGACGGGACGCCCAGCGCCTCTCCCCCGCCAGCGCCGCGAAGGCCGGCAACGCTGCCGCCAGGTCGGGCCGCGGCTCGGCGAAGGACATGGCTCGGCTCGTCCCCTGTTCTTCTTGGGCCTGCCTAAGCCGACCCGGATAGACCGAGTCAAGAACCGCGCCGGGTCGGGCGCGGCCGGTCCGCCCCTCAATTCCGCGGCAGCCGCGCCTCGGTCGGTGCGTCCGGGTTCTGCGCGCGGTGCCGCAGCAGGTGGTCGGCGAGGACGCAGGCGAGCATCGCCTCGCCCACCGGCACGGCGCGGATGCCGACGCAGGGGTCGTGCCGGCCCTTGGTCACGACCTCCACCTCCTCCCCGAAGCGGTCCACCGCGCGGCGCGGCGTCAGGATGGAGGAGGTCGGCTTGACCGCGAAGCGCGCCACGATCGGCTGGCCGGTCGAGATGCCGCCCAGGATCCCGCCGGCGCGGTTGGAGAGGAAGCGCACGCGCCCGTCCGGGTCCATGCGCATCTCGTCGGCATTCGCCTCGCCGCTGAGCGCGGCGGCGGCGAAGCCCTCGCCGATCTCGACGCCCTTGACCGCGTTGATGCTCATCAGCGCCGCGGCGATGTCGGCGTCGAGCTTGCCGTAGATCGGCGCGCCGAGGCCGACCGGCACGCCCTCCGCCACCACCTCGATGACGGCGCCGAGCGAGGAGCCGGACTTGCGCGCGGCGAGCAGCATCTCCTCCCAGCGCGCGGCGGCGGCGCGGTCGGGGCAGAAGAAGGCGTTCTCCTCGACCGCGGACCAGTCCCAATTGGCGCGGTCCACCGCATCGCCGCCCATGGCGACGAGCGCGCCGCGGATGGTCACGCCCTCGCCGAGCACCTTGCGCGCGATGGCGCCGGCGGCGACGCGCACCGCCGTCTCGCGCGCCGAGGCCCGGCCGCCGCCGCGGTAGTCGCGCACGCCGTATTTCAGGTGATAGGTCAGGTCGGCATGGCCGGGCCGGAACCGGTCCTTGATCTCGCCATAGTCGCGCGAGCGCTGGTCCTGGTTCTCGATCAGCAGGCTGATCGGCGTGCCGGTGGTGACGCCCTCGAACACCCCGGAGAGGATGCGGACCTGGTCCGGCTCCTGCCGCTGGGTAACGAATTTCGACTGCCCCGGCCTGCGGCGGTCGAGGAAGGGCTGGATGTCCGCCTCGGAGAGCGGGATGCGCGGCGGACAGCCATCCACCACGCCGCCGATGGCGGGGCCGTGGCTCTCGCCCCAGCTCGTGACGCGGAAGAGGTGGCCGAAGCTGTTGTGGGACATGGTCGGCGGATTAGCCCAATGCGCAGGACAGCATCAATCGAGGAGCGCGGCGCATGGGCGGACCGGGGCTCGCTGCGGCCTGTCACCGCGCCACCGCCGAGACCTGCCGCTATCCGGATGGTCCCGGGTCCGAAGGCGGCTGCCGCTTGTGAACGAAATCGCCCTTCTCCAGGTAGGCGATCTCCTCGGGTGTGGAGGCGCGCCCCAGGATAGGGTTCCGGTGTGGGAAGCGGCCAAAGCGCGCGATCACATCGAGATGGCCGCGTGCCTGGCGGGCGGAGTGCTCGTAGAGCGGGCGCAGGCGCTCCGGCGCCTCGCGGGCGATGGCCGCCGCCATCGCGACCACGCGCTCCAATTGCTCCTGGTGGTCCGGGCCCTCGGCGTGGGCGAGAGGGAGAAGGAAGAAGGTCTTCTCCCAGGGCGTGGAAAGGGCCGCGTAGTGGCCGTTCCGCAGCCCGTCCTCCGCGACCCGCAGGGCGTCAGGGTCGCTCGCATAGGCCTCCGGCGCGCCGGCGAACAGGCCGCGCGGGAACTGGTCGAGGACGAGGATCAGCGACAGCCGCCCGAGAGACGTGGCGAGCCAACGGTCCAGCCGGCCGGTCCTGGCAGCCTCGACAAGCGGCGCGAAGCGCCTGAGTTCGCCGGTGTCGGACCCGCCGCCGAACCACCAGCCGAACATGCGGCGGTGGGTCGCAGGGTCGGCATCGTCCAGTCCGGGCGGAAACCAGAACTCATGGACTGCCCGCCAATCCTGGGCCGCGTCCATCGCGTCCTCCACGGCAGATGCGCGTGGGTGGGACGCTAGCCCGGTACCGGCCGCGTCAGTCCTTCACCACCGTGATATCCGGCGCGTCCACCGCCTTCATCCCCACGACGTGGTAGCCGCAGTCCACGTGATGCACCTCGCCCGTCACTCCCGCGCTGAGGTCGGAGAGCAGGTACACGCCCGCGCCGCCGACCTCGTCGATGGTCACGTTGCGCTTGAGCGGCGAGTTGTACTGGTTCCACTTCAGGATGTAGCGGAAATCGCCGATCCCGCTCGCCGCCAGGGTCTTGATCGGGCCGGCGCTGATCGCGTTCACCCGGATCCCCCGACCGCCGAGATCGGCGGCGAGGTAGCGCACGCTCGCCTCCAGCGCGGCCTTCGCCACGCCCATGACGTTGTAGTGCGGCATCACCCGCTCCGCGCCGAGATAGGTCAGCGTCAGCAACGAGCCGCCGTTCGGCATCATCGCCGCCGCGCGGCGGCAGAGCGCGGTGAAGGAGTAGCAGGAGATGTCGAGGGAGCGCAGGAAATTCTCCCGCGTCGTATCGACGTAGTGGCCCTTGAGCTGCTCCTTGTCCGACCAGGCGATGGCGTGGACGAGGAAGTCGAGCGTTCCCCACTCCGCATTCAGCCTCTCGAACACCGCGTCCACGCTCGGATCGTCGGTCACGTCGCAGGGCAGCACCAGGCGAGAGCCGAGGCTCTCGGCCAGCGGGCGGACGCGCTTCTCCAGCGCCTCGCCCTGGTAGGTGAAGGCGATCTCCGCCCCCTGCGCGGCGCAGGCGCGGGCGATGCCCCAGGCGATGGAGCGGTCATTCGCGACGCCCATGATCAGGCCGCGCCTGCCCGCCATCAGCGTTCCGGTTGCGATGTCGGATTTCGCAGGCGTAGCGTCGGGCATCAGGATCTGACCGGCGATGTTGTTGGTTGGTTGCGAGTGCCGGGCCGTGGTGGCACACCCCCGCTGCCCGGGCAAGGGGGACCGGCCAGCCCGCCCGCCAC
>JADGHI010000447.1 GCA_019689515.1 Acetobacteraceae bacterium
GCCGGCGGCGCGACCCGGCAGGCGAGCGTGCGCGCCGGCCTCGAGGCGCTCGCCGCCTCGGCCACGCCGCCGCGCCTCGTCCTCGTGCACGACGCGGCACGGCCGATCGTGCCACCCGGCACCATCGCCCGGCTGCTGGAGGCGCTGGAGCACGCGCCGGGCGCCATCCCGGCCCAGCCCGTGGCCGACACGCTCAAGCGCGCCGAGGCGGGCCGCGTTGTGGCGACCGTGCCGCGCGAGGGCCTCCACCGCGCCCAGACGCCGCAGGGCTTCCGCTTTGCCACGCTGCTCGCCGCCCACCGCGCCGCCGCGGGCGGCGCCGAGGCGACCGACGACGCCGCGCTGCTGGAAGCGGCGGGCGAGATGGTGGCGCTCATCCCGGGCGCGGAGACGAACGTGAAGATCACCTTCCCCGAGGACCTCGCCCGCGTGGAGTCCCACATGCTCGCCCGCCTGATCCCGCACACCGGCACCGGCTTCGACGTGCATCGCCTCGTCGAGGGCCGGCCCATGGTGCTGTGCGGCGTGACCATCCCCTTCCCGCTCGGCCTGGCCGGTCATTCCGACGCCGATGTCGGCATCCACGCGCTGTGCGACGCCATCTACGGCGCACTCGCGGAGGGCGACATCGGCCGGCATTTCCCGCCCTCGGAGGCACGCTGGAAGGACGCCGACAGCACCGCCTTCCTGCGCCACGCCGCAGGGCGCATCGCCGCGCGGGGCGGCGTGCTGGCGAACGCCGACGTCACCCTGATCTGCGAGCGGCCCAAGATCGCGCCGCATGCGGAGGCGATGCGCGCACGGCTGGCGGAGCTGCTGGCGGTGCCGGTGGACCGGGTGTCGGTCAAGGCCACCACCACCGAGGGGCTGGGCTTCCCCGGCCGGGGCGAGGGCATCGCCGCCCAGGCCGCGGCGACGGTGCTGCTGCCGCCCTGACCGACCTGCCCGCGGCGCGCCCCATCCGCCTCCTGCGCGCGAGCCGACAGCGGCGGAGGTCAGCCCTCCGCCGCGACCTCCCCCCGCACCCAGGCGAGGAACTCCGCATCGCCGCCGGCGGCCGGGAGCGCGAGGATGCAGGGCAGGGCGTAGCTGTGCAGGGCGCGGATGCGCGCGCGCAGCGCCTCGAACCGCGCGGCGGTGGTCTTGGCGAGGAACGCCGCCTCGGCCGATTCCTCCAGCCTCCCCTCCCAGCGGTAGATCGCGGTGTGGCCGGGCAGGACATTGACACAGGCGGCGAGGCGCTCCTCGACCAGCGCACGGCCGATACGGCGGGCCTCCTCGGCATCCGCGGCGGTCACATAGACCCAGAGCACCGCGTCGCTGCCGTCGTCCTTGCCCGTTGCCATCCTCGCCATCTCCGTGCCCCTCGCGTCCCGCGGCAGCGCGGAACCGACGGCGGCAAGATGGGCCCGGCCGGATCCACGGGCAACGGCAGGGCGGCAGCGGGACGGGGCGGAACCCCGCCGCATCCTCCGCGCGGAGGATGCGGCGGGTAGGGCCAGTGTGCAGTCGCCGCCCATCCACGGCGCCGCGCAGGTCAGCGCCGCTCGTCGCCCCTGTCGGCCAGGTGCGGCGCCTCTCCCCCCGTGCTGACCGGTGCGCCTGGGGACTGCCCGGCACTGACGGGCTCAAGCAGGTCGCGGCGCAGGAACCACAGTTCGATCGGTGACTCGCCGGGCGCGGGCTCCGGCTTGGTCAGGCGCAGCAGCACGCGGCCCCCCTCCATTCGTACCAGCGCCCACTCGTTCACCCGGAAGGTGGTCAGGCAGCGGCCTTCGTCGAAGGCCGCGGCGATGGCGCGGCGGCGCATCGCCGCACTCAGCCCGGCGTTCCGGGGAAGCTCGCCGCTCGCCACGGGGAGCGGGTCAGGGAGCGCGCAGCCGACCGTACCGTCGGCGCGCACGCGCCAGCGGGCGCCGCCCCCATCGCCGCCGATGTCAGGGACTCTTCTCGTGGCCGAGGGCGCAATGCCCACGCCGCCGGCCGTGCCCGAAGCACCGGCCGCCGTCGCGGCCTCGGGGTTGGCCGCTTCCGTCGTCTCCTGCGGTCCATCCTCCTGCTGCGGAACCGGGGCAGCGGAACCCGGCCCGCCGGACGGCGCCCTTCCCGCCTGCTGCGTCGTTACGGCACGCGTCGCGGTCCTTGCCGCCGCCTCGCGCCGCGTGGGTGCCGCCCGCGGCGGCGTGGCCGGCCGAGCCCGTCCGATGGTGGCCCCTGGCCCATCGTCTTCCATCGGCTGTGCACAGCCTCCCAGCCCGGCAGCGGAGAGCAGCAGGGGCAGCAGCAGAATTGCAACCTGGGCGCGAATCGCGACTCGGGTCATAGCGATCCGGACGCTAGCACAACCGCACGGTTGTGCCCGCCCCCTCTACACATCCGAAGCTCGGTCAGGTCCCTCCCGTAAGGGTGTCCGCTTCCCGACCTCGCCGACCTCAGCTCAGCCGCTCAAGAATCGAGACGTAGTTTGCCACCGCGGCGCCCCCCATGTTGAACACGCCGCCGAGATCGGCCTTCGGCAACTGCATCGCCCCGGCATTGCCGGTGAGCTGCATCGCCGCGAGCGCGTGCATCGAGACGCCGGTGGCGCCGATCGGATGCCCCTTGCTCTTGAGTCCGCCCGAGCGGTTGACCGGCAGGCGCCCGTCGGCGGCGGTCCAGCCCTCGAGCGCGGCGCGCGCGCCCTGGCCTTCCGGCGTCAGCCCCATCGCCTCGTATTCGATCAGCTCGGCGATGGTGAAGCAGTCATGCGTCTCGACAAAGGAGAGGTCGGCGAGCCTGATGCCCGCCTGGTCGTAGGCGCGGCGCCAGGCGTCGCGCGCGCCCTCGAAGCGGACTATGTCGCGCGCGGCGATGGGCAGGAAGTCGTTGACCTGCACCGCGGCGCGGAAACGCACCGCCTTGCTCATGGCGCGCGCCGTCTCCTCGTCGGTCAGCACCAGCGCCGCGGCGCCGTCGGAGACGAGCGAGCAGTCGGTGCGCTTCAGCGGGCGCACGACATACGGGTTCTTCTCGCTCTCCTGGCGGCAGAACTCGTAGCCCAGGTCCTTGCGCATCTGCGCCCAGGGGTTGTCCACGCCGTTGCGGTGGTTCTTCGCCGCGATCGCGGCGAGCGCGTCGGACTGGTCGCCGTAGCGCTGGAAATAGGCCTCGGCGATGCGGGCGAAGACGCCGGCGAAGCCGCCCTCGATGTCCTGCTCCGTCTTGCGGTAGCTGGCGGTGAGGAGGATGTCGCCTACCTTCGGCCCGGGCACCGCGGTCATCTTCTCCGCCCCGACGACGAGCGCGAAACGGCCGCGCTTTGCGGCGAGGAAGTCGATCGCGCCGTGGATCGCGGCGCTGCCCGTGGCGCAGGCGTTCTCGAACCGCGTGATCGGCTTGAAGCGCAGCTCGGGGACCGATTGCAGCACGAGCGAGGCGGGGAAGCCCTGCGGCGTGAAGCCCTCGCCGAAGACGCCGACGAAGCCGGCATCAATCTCCGCGGGGGCGATGCCGGCGTCCTCGATCGCGGCGCGGGCGACGCCGGCGATCAGCGTCTCCAGGTCCGGGGCGTCCTCGATCTTGCCGAAGCGGCTATGGGCCCAGCCGACGATGCAGGCGTTGAGCTCGGACATGGCGCGGCGCTCCGATGCGGGTGGCACGGAGCGCAATGTAGGGTCGGGGGCGCCGCACAGAAACCGTGAGGCAGAGTGAGGCAGGGCGGCACCTAATCTCCGCCGCCGTCGCTCCTCACCGCCCGGCTGACATGGACCCAGCCCAGCGCACGGTCCTCCGCGCCGATCTGTAGCCATCCGCCAATCCGCGCCAGGATCAGCACGCGCGCCCCGGCGGGGATGGTGCCGAGCACCGGTGCCGACCCATCGGGCGCAGCGCGGATATTGGCGCCCAGCGCCATGGCGATGTGGCTTCCCGGGAGGGCGGGACCG
>JADGHI010000009.1 GCA_019689515.1 Acetobacteraceae bacterium
ACCCGGCACCGATCGCCCCGGCCGCACCGGCGCGGTTCTCGACCACGATCGGCTGGCCGAGGAACTCGCTCATCGGCCCGCCGATCAGCCGGGCGGTGGTATCGGTGCCGCCGCCCGGCGGATAGGGAGAGATGATGCGGATCGGCCGGTTCGGGAAACCGGCCGACTGCTGCGCGGCCGCGCGCCGCCATAGGGTGGGCGCACAAGCGGCGCCCAACCCTGCGGCGGCAAGCGCGGCGCGCCGGCGCATCAGGTGCGCGCGCCGCCGCGACGGCGCCAAGCGCTCATCTGGTCGGCCGAGGCGTGCACATGCACCACCACCGGCCGGTCCTTGATGGAGAAGGCGCGCGCGATGCCCGCCTCGACATCGGCCTCGGTGCGGATGGTGATGCCCTCGGCGCCGAAGCTGCGCGCCCAGTCGGCGAAGTCCGGGTTCCGGAGGCTGGTCGCCGCAGCGTAGGGCCGGTTCGGGTAGCGCACCTCGTGGTGCATGCCGATCGTGCCGTACATCCGGTTGTCGGAGACGATGATGATCGGCGCGGTCTCATAGAGGCGCGCGGTGGCAAGCTCGTTGCCCGTCATCATCAGGCCGCCGTCGCCGACGAAGGCCACCGCCTGCTTGCCGGGCCGGCGCAGCGTCGCCGCCACCGCCATCGGCACGCCCGCACCCATCGCGCCGACGACCGAGGCAAGGAACTGCTGCCCCGGCCGGAAGCGCATGTAGCGGTGCATGAAGCTGGAGAAGTTGCCGGCATCCGAGGTGATCGCGGCATCGGGGGCGAGGTGCTTGTTAACCTCGCAGACCACGGCGGCGAAGTTCACCCCGTCATGCGTCGCATCCCAGCGCGGCTCGAGCAGGCGGCGATGGATGACGTTCAGGCCCGAGACCCAAGCCTTCCGCGCCTCGCTCACCTTCGGCGCCGGGCGGGCGAGCAGCGCGCGAATCACCGCATGCGGGCTCGCCGCGATGCCGAGCTCGGGGCGCCAGACGCGGCCGACCTCGTTCGGGTCGGGCCAGACATGGACCAGCGGGATCTGCGGCTCCGGCGCGGTCGGGAAGGTGTAGCTCTGGCTGACGGTGTCCGTGATGCGCTCGCCGATCGAGACCAGGAGGTCGGCGCGCTTCATCTCGTCGAGCAGCTCCTTGGGCACGCGGATGCCCATGTAGCCGCCGTAGTTCGGATGGTCGCTGTCGAACACATGCGGGCGCCGGTGCGTCGGGCAGATCGGCAGCCCCCAGGTCTCGGCCAGCTGCGCGAGGTCCGCCGAGGCCGCCTCGCCCTCCAGCGCCAGCGCGCCGCCCACGAGCACCAGCGGCCGCTCCGCCTTGGCGAGCATCGCGGCAAGCCGGTCAGCGTCCTCGGTGGTCGGCCCGGCGCTCACGCGCGGGCGCGGCTTGGCGACCGGCGCGTCGGTCTGCTCGTCGAACAGATCCTCCGGCAGGATCACCGCGACCGGGCCCTGCGTGCCACTCTCGGCGATGTGGAAGGCGCGGGCGATGGCCTCGCTCGCCTGTTCCGGCTCGTTGACCTCGATGACCGCCTTGGTGACGTCGCAGAGCAGGCGGCCGTAATGCTGCTCCTGCAGCGCCATCCGGCCGAAATCCTTGCGCTCCACCTGGCCAATCAGCGCGACCATCGGCGTCGCGTCGTGGTAGGCGGTGTGGAATGCGACCATCGCATTCGCGAGGCCGGGGCCGCGCGAGACCAGCAGCACGCCGGCGCGGCCGTTGTTCATCCGCCCGTCGGCGACCGCCATGAAGCCGGCGCCGCCCTCGTGCCGGCAGACGATCAGGCGGATGCCGGCCACGTCGGTCAGCGCGTCGGTCAGGCCGAGATAGCTCTCGCCCGGAACGCAGAAGATCGTGTCAACGCCATGCGCTGCGAGGCTATCGGCCAGCAGGCGGCCTACGGTGCGGCTCATCGGCTTGCTTTCCTTCGTGCTTCTTTCGTCGGAGGGGTTCAGTCGGTCTGGATGCCGGCTTCGGCCACCAGGCGCTGCCAGCGCGGCATCTCCTCGGCGGCACGGGCGGCGAGCGCGTCGGGCGGGGTCATGAGCGGCGGCGCGCCCAGGGAGAGGAAACGGTCGCGCACCGCCGGCACATCGCGCATCGCCGCCAGCTCCGCCGAGATCCGATCGAGGATCGGCTTCGGCAAGCGAGGCGGCGCCCACATGGCGAACCACAGCGGCACGGCGTAGCCCTGCACCGTCTCGCCGATCGTCGGCACCTCCGGCAGCACCTCGGAGCGCCGGCCGGTAGTGACGGCGAGCAGCTTGACGCGGCCCTCGCGGTAGTGTCCCAGCGCCTCGACAATGCCGGCGATGGCGAGGTTCACCTCACCCGCGATCACGGCGGTCACGGACTGCGCCGTGCTGCGGTAGGGCACGTGCACCATCTCGGTCTTCGCCATTGCGCCGAGCATGGCAAGCGCGAGGTGGTTGGCGCTGCCGACGCCGCTGGTGGCAACCGTGACGCTCCCGGGATTGCGGCGCGCCGTGGCGAGCGCCTCGGCCATGCTGCCGAAGCCGGGCGCGCCGGGCCGGGCCACGACGGTCATCGGCACGTCGGTCACGAGGCTTACCGGCGTAAGGTCGCGGCGCGGGTCAATCGCCTGCCGCGGGTTCAGCGCCGGCGCGATGGTGACGGCGGAACTGTGGAAGAGAAAGGTGTAGCCGTCTGGCGCCGATTGGGAGACGAGGAGCGTGCCCGTGCTGCCGCCCGCGCCGGGGCGGTTCTCGACGACGAAGGGCTGGCCGAGGCGTTCCCGCAGCCGCTCGCCGACGATGCGCGCCATCACGTCGTTCGGGCCGCCCGCCCCGAACGGGACGACGATGCGCACGGCGCGGTTTGGCCAGTCCGACCCCTGGGAGGCCGGAGCCTGCGCCCGCGCCGGGAAGGCAGCGGCGGCAGTAGAAGCACCAGCGGCGGCCGCCAGGAGGACGTTGCGACGGCCGGTCACGACAATTGTCATTCAGAACGAATCCCTGCTTCAGCAACAACGCGGCGCCATTTTGGCACATCCTCGGTGAGCCGCGCGGTGAGGGCCTCGGGGCCGAGGAACAGCGGTTCCGTGCCGACGGAGTGGAACCGCTCTCGGATCTCCGGCACATCGCGCAACGCCTGGAGCTCGCGGACGAAGCGCGTGACGATCGACGCCGGGAGGCCGCGCGGCCCCGCGAGCGCGTACCAGTTCGGCGCGTGGTATCCTTCTACCAGTTCGCCCGCTGCCGGGACGTCGGGGAGCTGGGCGATCCGCTGCGGCGTCGTCACCGCGAGGATGCGCACCCGCCCATCGCGCCAGTGCGGCATCACCTCCACCGTGCTGGCGAAGACCATGTCCACGTCGCCGGCGTACATCGCATTCATCGCCACGGCGGCACCGCGGTAAGGCACATGGAGGATGTCGAGCCGCCCCGTGGAGGCGAACAGCGCACCGGAGAGGTGGTTGCTCGATCCGACCCCGCTGGTTCCGTAGGTCACGCGGCCGGGATGGGCACGCGCCTCGGCCAGCAGATCGGCGAGGCTGCGGAATCGAGAGTCGGCACGCACCGCGATCGCCGTCGGCACCTCCGTGACCAGGCTGACCGGCGTGAGGTCCGTGATTGGGTCGAAACCCTGGTTCGGGTGAATCGCCGGGTTGATCGCGAGCGAGGAGGACGTGAGCAGGAAGATCGTGCCATCCGGCGGGGACTCCGCGACTGCCCGCGCGCCGACGCTGCCGCCCGCACCGGGGCGCGTCTCGATGATGAAGGGCTGGCCGAGGCGTTCGCGCAGTCGCTCCCCGATCACGCGTCCGGTCGTGTCGATCGGCCCGCCCGGAGCAAAGGGAACGATGATGCGAACGGGGCGCGTCGGCCAGGCCTCCTGGGCGCGAGAGGCGCATGGCGCGAAGGGCGTGAGGATGGCGAGGCCAAGCGCGGCGCGGCGGGTGGTCATGGGTCGCCTCAATCGCGGAAGGAGGGATCAGCGGTGCCGGGATTGTGCAACGGCGCCGACCAGTCGAGCGGTCCGTGGCCGAAGGAAGCCGGTGCGCCGTACGCCGCACAGGACCTCGCCGCTACCTCCCCGGAAAGCAGGTTCAGCGCCGCATTCCAGGCCATGGCGGCGAGATCCACCCGGGCCTGCCACGCTGCGTCGCCCACCGAGCCGCGGATCGGGGCGATCCGCAGGGGGGAGGTATCGGTCATCGAGGTGCGCTCCTCAGGTCCGGTGGCTCTGCTTGGTCAGGCGACCGCCCGGATTGCCCCTACGATCCAATGTCCGGCGACGAAGGGCAAGACGGGGTGGCTTCGATGGCGGTGGGAGGTGACTGCATCTGCGCGCCCGCTATGGTGCCCTCCCACGCGACAACGCAGGAAAGGAACAGGAACGCCATGGGCGAAGGCGGAGCGGACGAACTTGCGAGCTGGATCGGCCGGGCGCGTGAGGTGGAGGACGAGCTGACCGCCCCCGCCATGCGCCGCCTCGCCGCGCTGCTGGACCGCGAGGGCGTTCCGCTGGCACACGGCACGCCGGTGCCGCCCCACTGGATCGCGGTGCTGTTCGACGACGCGGCGCCGCAGAGCCGGCTCGGTCCGGACGGCATCGCGCTGAAGGGCGAGTTCCTTCCGCCCGTGCCGCTGCCGCGGCGGATGCTCGCCGGCCGGCGGCTGAACTTCCACGACACGCCGCCGCGGATCGGGGATGCGCTCGTCCGCCGCTCCGAGATCGCCGCGATCACGCCGAAGGAGGGGCGTACCGGGCGCCTGGTCTTCGTGACGGTGCGGCACACGATCCGCGGCCCCGCCGGCGTTGTCGCAGTGGAGGAGCAGGACATCGTCTATCGTGAGGCAGCGACCGCCGCACCCGCCGGCAAGCCCACCGGCGCGGGCGGCGCCAAGGTCGAGGACCGGCCCGAAGCGGCCTGGAAGGAGGACTTCGCGACCGATCCGGTGATGCTCTTCCGCTACTCGGCACTCGGCTACAACGGCCACCGCATCCACTACGACCTGGCCTATGCGCGCGACGTCGAGGGCTATCCCGGCCTCGTCGTGAATGGTGGCCTCAGTACACTGATGCTGATCGAGGCCGGGCTGCGCCGCACCGGCGCTGCGGCGCTGCGGCGCTACGCCGCGCGCACCCTGAAGCCGCTGATCTGCGGCCGGCCGGCGAGGCTCTGCGGCACGGCGCCGGATGGGCGCGGCGCCGCGTTCCTCTGGGTCGAGGACGACACCGGCGCGACGGCACTGCGCCTCGAGGTGGAGTACGCGGCATGAGTGGCGGACCGCTCGCGGGCGTTCGTGTGCTCGACCTCTCCTCGGTCGTGGTCGGCCCGGTCTGCACCGGAGTCCTCGCCGAGCACGGCGCGGAGGTGATCAAGCTGGAGAGCCCGCCGGAGGGCGACCTGCTGCGCCGGCTCGGCGGCAAGGGGCGCAGCCCAGGGATGGCGGGGAAGTTCCTCAACTTCAACCGCGGCAAGCGCTCGCTCTGCCTCGACCTCAAGCACCCGCGCGGCGCCGCCGTGCTGCGGCGGCTGGCCGAGACGGTGGACGTGTTCGTGACCAATGTGCGGCCAGAGGCGCAGCGGCGCCTCGGCGTGGACGCGGAGACCCTGACGGCAGCGGCGCCGCGGCTGATCCACTGCTCGATCGTCGGCTTCGGCACGAAGGGCCCTTATGCGGGGCGCCCGGCCTACGACACGGTGATCCAGGGCGTCTCAGGCGTCGCCGCCTGCTTCGAGGCCTCGACCGGCGCGCCGCGCTACGTGCCAATGCTGATCGCCGACCACACGGTCGGGCTGATCGCCGCGCAGCTCATCGGCTTCGCGCTCTACCGCCGCGAGAAGACCGGGCGCGGCGAGGCGCTCGAAGTGCCGATGTTCGAGAACATGGCCGCCTATGTGCTGATGGAGCACCTCGGCGCCATGTCCTTCCGCCCCGCGATCGGCCCCTTCGGCGACCACCGCGTGCTGAGCCCGGAGGCGCGGCCCCTGCCGACCGCCGACGGCTACATCTGCCTCTCCGCCAACACCGACGCGCAGGCCCACGCCTTCTTCGACGCGATCGGCCGGCCGGAGCTCAAGACCGACCCGCGCTTTGCCACCGTCTCCGCGCGCACGGCGAACACCAAGGAGTACTTCGCGCTGCGCGCCGAGGCGCTGAAGGGCCGCACCACCGCCGAGTGGCTGGAGATCTTCGATCGGCTCGACGTGCCCGCGATGCCCTACAACACGATCGAATCGCTGCTGACCGATCCGCATCTCCGCGCCGTCGGCATGATTCGCGAGGAGGAGCACCCGACCGAGGGCCCGACCTGGGCGATCGGCACGCCGAACCGCCTTTCCGGCGGCGAGGCACCGCTCGGTCGGCCGGCGCCGCGGCTCGGCGCCGACGGCGAGGCCGTGCTGCGCGAGGCGGGCATCGCCGAGGAGGAGATCGCGGAACTGCGGGAAGCCGGCGCGCTGCGCGACGACTCGGCGGCAGCCTGACCGCCCCTGCCCCACCGCCGGCCGGTCAGCAGGGAGCGCACCGGCCGGTCGGGCTGCGTGGTGACCAGGCCACGCGGGACCACGGCGCCGCGCCCGAACAGCTCGATGCGGAACACGCGCAGGAGGCGCGCGAGCACGATCGCCGCCTCCGTCACTGCGAAGTGCGCCCCGATACAGGCGCGCGGGCCGGTGCCGAAGGGCATTTAGGCAAAGCGGTCGGGAGGCGGCGCGCCGGGCACCATCGCCCGCGCCCCGCCCTTCACGGCAAGGCCCGCCGCTGCGACCATGCCCTCGCGACCGGAGGAGAGCTCTCGTGAAGATCACGCGCGTCACGACCACGATCGTCCGCAGCCCCTTCCGCTACGGCGCGCCGGGGGGCGCGGGCGGCAACCTCCACCTGCGCACCCTCGACACGCTGCTGGTGTGCGTCGAGACCGATGCCGGCGTGCATGGCTGGGGCGAGGGCTTCGGCTTCACCCTGGTGGACACCACGCGGACCGCCATCGAGACGCTGATCGGCCCCGCCTGCCTCGGCCGCGATCCGCGCGACATCGCGGGGCTGACGAAGGAGCTGCGCCGCCGGATGCACAATTTCGGCCGCAACGGGCCGATCACCTTCGGCATCTCCGCGATCGACATCGCGCTGTGGGACATCGCGGGCAAGCTGGCCGGAGAGCCGCTGCACCGGTTGCTCGCCGGCGAGGCGGCGCTGCCCCGCGTGGCCGCCTATGCCAGCCTCCTGCGCTACGGCGACGCCGCGCTGGTCGAGCGCAACGCCGCCGAGGCGTACCGCCGCGGCTATCGCGAGGTGAAGCTGCACGAGGCGGAGGTGCCGATGGTGCGCGCCGCCCGCGCCGCGCTGCCCGCCGACGTGCCGATCACCATCGACGTGAATTGCCGCTGGGACGACCCGTCCGACGCCATCGCCTTCGCCCGCGCTGTGGACGGCCTCGGCGTGCGCTGGTTGGAGGAGCCGGTCTGGCCCCCCGAGGACTACGCCGCCATCGCCCGCGTGCGCGCCGAGGGCGGGCTCGCCATCGCGGCCGGCGAGAATGCCGGGCACCCGGAGGACTTCGCGCGCATGCTGGAAGCCGGCGCGGCGGACTACGTGCAGCCGAGCGTCACCAAGGTCGGCGGCGTCAGCGCCATGCGCGCGGTCGCGGAGATCGCCGCGCGGCACGGCGCGACGCTGGTGCCGCACTCGCCCTATTACGGCCCTGGCTACCTGGCCACGCTGCATCTTATCGCAGCCTGGGGTCGCCCCGATGTGCGGCTGGAGAGCTACTTCCTCGACGCCGAGCTGCCGATATACGGCACCGCGCTCGACCCGGCCGCCGACGGCACCATCGCCCTACCGGAAGCCCCCGGCCTCGGCCTCGAGCCCGATCCGGCCGTGCTGGCGCGCTTCGCCGAAGCCGGCTGAGACTCAGCGGATCACCACCGGTTCCGCGGTCGCCAGAGCGGCGAGGCGATCCGGCTCCGGCACCACGCCGATCCCCGGCCCGGCGGGACGGAACAGCCGCCCGCCCTCGATGCGCAGCGCGTCCGGCGGCACGATGTCCTCCGCCACGCCGGGCCAGCCGCAGTCCATCGGATGCGGATCGTCGAGGCCGAGCGCCAGGGCGAGGTGCGCGTTCGCCGCCGTCACCACCGCCGTCTCGTAGAAGCTGTGAATGGCGGGCGTGGTCAGGCCGAGCAGCCGCGCCGCGCGCACCATTTCGCACAGCCCCGCCACGCCGCCCCAGAGGAAGACGTCGCTGAGAACGGTGATCCGCAGCCCGCGCCGCACCGCTGCGGCGAGGTGCTCCGGCGCCACGACGCACATGTTGGTGGCGAGCGGCGTCTGGATCTGCGCCGCGAGCCGCGCCATGCCCTCGAGCCCGTCCGTCGGGTCCTCGTGGTATTCCAGGCCGAGCGGCTCCGCGGCCAGGCAGAACCGCCGCGCCTCCTCGGTACCGTAGGCGGCGTTGGGATCGCAGCGCAGCCGCGCCGCCGGACCCAGCCGGGCGCGCAGCGCGCCGAGCGCGGCGAGGTCCCAATCGGCGCCGGTCCCCGCGCTCTTGTACTTGAAGGCCGACACGCCCCAGCGCGCCGCATACGCCGCGGCGAGCTCGGCCACGCGTTCGGCATTCGCGCCGTCCGCCATATGGGCCATGAGTTCCGATCGCGTGACCTTCGCGCCCGGCACGGCGGCGGGCAGCGCGCAGGCGATAGCGACGGAGCCGTCCTCCCGCGGATCGCCGAGCAGCGCGCCAAGCGAAAGGCCGAGATGCCGCGCCGCCGCGTCCCAGGCGCCAAGCTCCAGCGCCGCCAGGGCCGAGAGCCCGTTCCGCCCGTTGCGGTTCTCGAACACGATGCGCGCGAAGCGGCGGCGCAGCGCGACGCGCTCGCGCAGCAGGTCGCGGCCGATCCAGTCGCGCGCCAGGGCGGCGACGCGCGCGAATACCTCCGGCCCGCCATGCGCCTCGCCCCAGCCCACCGTGCCGTCGGCGCAGCGCAGCTCGACCAGCGTGCGCGCCTGGCGGTCGGTGAGATACATGGAGGAGACGTAGAGCTCGCGAAGAGGCAGCGCGATGCGGTGGATACGGACCTCGCGCAGCGAGAGCGCCGGACCAGCCTCCGGCAGCAGGGCGGGCGCGGGCAAGGCGGCCGAGGCATCCGGCGGCACCGCCACGGCGGCGCCGAGCGCGGCCGCCAGGGTCGTGGCGCGTGCCGCCTCCGCCGCGTCGTCGCGCAGCGGCCGGATCGCCAGGCGCACATCCATCACGCGCGCGAGCGCGGCCAGGTCGCGCAGCCCCTCCGGCCCGCCGGTCGCGGCGTCGGCCACCACCAGCGTCGCCGCAGGGTCGAGGCAGGCGGCGACGGGATCGGCAGCCGGCGCGGCCTCGGTCGCCAGCGCCGGGGGCACCGCCGCCCAGCCACCGCTGAGGGCCACCGCCTCATCCACGCCGAGCGCCGCGGCGCGCAGCGCGTGGCGCGCCGCCCGCAGCACGCCCGCCGCCGCGCGGTCGGCCACTGGCCGTGCGAGCCAGGCGCGCAGCGCGCCCTCGGCCGGAGACTCCAGCACACTCTCGCCGACCAGCGCCGCAGCCTCGCGCGTCAGCGCCGCCGCATCCGCCGCCTTCGGCAGCGCCACCTCTGCAGCGGTGCCGCCGGCGGTGGCGACGATCAGCGCACCGCGCTCCGGCTCCGGCGCCGCCCTGGTGATTCGCGCGCTGTCCGCCGCCATCGTTCCCTCCTCTCCCTGCCTCCCCCGGAATTCCTACGGCCGCGAGCGGCCCGCGTGAATGGCGCGGCGCTGGACGGGCCCACCGCGCGGCGGTATGGCGCGAGGCCAGTTCTCGGGAGAACGTCCGCCATGATGGTCCTGTACTGGTCCTCACGTTCGCCATTCGTGCGCAAGGTGATGGTCGTGGCGCACGAAACTGGCCAGGCCGAGCGCATCCGCACCGAACGGGTCGTCGTCTCCAACCGCACCACGAATGCCGAGGTCATGCGCGACAACCCGCTCGGCAAGATTCCGACGCTACGGCTTCCGGACGGCACCGTCCTCTACGACTCCGCCACGATCTGCGAGTACCTGGACAGCCAGGTTGACGGGCCGAAGCTCTACCCCCCGGCCGGCCCGGCACGCTGGACGGCGCTACGCCGCCACGCGCTCGGCACCGGGCTGCTCGACAACCTCGTCCTCTGGCGCGGCGCGCGCGAATGGCCGCATCGCATCACCGACCTGGAGGCGGCGCTCGACGCCAAGACGCGGGCAGCGCTCGACGCCCTGGAGGCGGAGGCACCCGCGCTCGCCCGAGATCCCTTCACGATCGGGCAGATCACGATCGGCGTCGCTCTGGCCTATCTCGATTTCCGCTTCGGCTGGCTGGAATGGCGAACCGGCCGCCCGGCGCTCGCCGCCTGGCACGCGGAGTTCTCCGACCGCCCCTCGGTCCGGGCGACTGCCTTCGTTGACGTGACCTAACCTAACGAAACTCTGGAGGACGCCATGAACACCATTCCCCGTCGCCGCGCGGTGGCCGCGCTCGGCGCGTTCACCAGCCTCGGCGTCACGGTGCAGGCCGGCGAGGCAGGCGCGCAGCAGCAGGCCTGGCCGGACCAGCCGATCCGCCTGATCGTCCCCTTCCCGCCCGGCGGTCCGGCCGACACGATCGCCCGGCTCATCGCGCCAGGCATAGGCGAGCACCTCGGGGGCCGCTCCGTCGTGGTCGAGAGCCGCTCCGGCGCCGGCGGGATCGTCGGCATCGAGGCGGTCGCGCGCTCGCGTCCCGACGGACACACGATCGGCCTCGCCAGTTCGGGCGTGATGGCGATCCTGCCCGGCCTGCAGGCGAACATGCCGTTCAACCCGGAGCGCGACCTCGCGAAGATCGGGCTGGTTCTCTCGGTGCCGCAGATCCTCGCGGTGAGCCCCTCGCTTCCCGTGCGGAGCGTGTCGGAGCTGGTTGCCCTGGCGCGCCAACGGCCCGGGGAGATCTCCTATGGCAGCTCCGGCATCGGCAACACCCTGCACCTGGCGGCGGAGATGTTCCGCGTGCGCGCCGGCGGGATCGACATCGTGCACGTCCCCTACCGCGGCGCGGCGCAGGCGATCCCGGACCTGCTGAGCGGACGCCTGCAGATGATGTTCGCCGACGTGCCGATCCTGCTGCCGCATGTGCGCTCCGGCGCGCTGCGTGCGCTGGGCGTGACCGCCCAGGAGCGCCTCGAGCTGCTGCCCGAATTGCCGACCATGATCGAAGCCGGCATTCCGGGCATGATCTCGGCCAGCAGCTACGGCCTGGTTGCGCCTGCAGGCGTCCCCGCCGAGCGCATCGCCGCCCTGAACGCCGCGCTGAACGCCTCCCTCGCCGTGCCGGAGACGCGGCGCGCGCTGATCGAGCAGGGCGGCCTGCTGCGCCCCGGCACGCCGGCCGAGGCCGCGGCGTTCTTCCAGGGCGAGATGGAGACCTGGCGCGAGATCGCACGCATCGCCAACATTCGCCTGGAATAGCGGCGGAGCGAGTCCCGTGCCGCGCGGCTCGCTTCACGCCGCGCGGTAGCGGGCGATGATCTCCGGATCGGGATCCGCGCCGAGCCCCGGCACCTGCGGCACGGGCAGCCAGCCTTCGCGCGGCACGATCGCCTCGCCGAAGGGATTGGCCGGAAGGTCGAAATCCATCCGCTCCACCAGGACCTCCTCCGGGAGCGTCGCGCAGAGGTGCAGCGTGGCGAGGAAGCCCGGCCCGAAATAGGGCGAGTGCGGCACGACCGCGATGCCCTGTGCCCGAGCAGTCTGCGCCACCTCCGCCCAGGCCGCGACGCCGCCGATCTTGGTCACGCTCGGCTGGATGAAGTCCACGGCGCCGGCGGCGATCATCGCCGCGCATTCGGCCGGGCTCGCTGCGTTCTCGCCGGCTGCGGTGCGGATGCCGCCCTCGCGCCGCACGCGCGCGAGGCCGGCGTGGTCCTCCGGCGGCCAGACCGGTTCCTCGAGCCAGTGGAGGTCGTAAGGCCGAAGCCGCGCCGCCATCTCCAGCGCCTGCGGCACGCTCCAGGGGCAGTTGGTGTCGAGCATCAGCGCGACGTCGCGCCCCACCGCCGCGCGTGTGGCGCTCACCTGCTCCACGCCGATCTCGTGCAGCTTCACGGCGCGATAGCCCCGCTCCACCGCCGCGGCGGCGACACGTGCCACCGCCGCCGGCTCGGAGTAGCGCGGCAGGCTGGCATAGGCCGGCAGCCGATCGCGGCGCGCGCCGCCGAGCAGCGCATGCAGCGGCTTCCCCGCCGCCTTGCCCGCGATGTCCCACAGCGCGATCTCGAGCCCCGACAGCGCGTAGGTGATCGGGCCGCTGCGCCCGAACAGGTGCAGCGTCTTCTGGATCTCGAGCGCGAGCGGCGCGATCGCGGCCTCGTCGCGGCCGAGGGCGAGCGGCGCCACCACCTCCGTCAGCGCCGTCGCCGTTGGTGCCCAGGCGGCGTGGCTGAAAGCCTCGCCCCAGCCGACGATGCCCTCGTCCGTCTCCACGCGCACCAGCAGCGTCGGCACCGTCTCGCGCGGCTTGCCGGCGAAGAGCGGCCGTGGGCCGAGCACCTCGAAGGGCAGGATGATCGGCAGCGCGGTGATCGAGCGTATGGCCATGGAATGTCTCCCTCCGCCGCCTCAATCCGCAGCGACGGGCTCAAGACGTGGCGGGGCGGTCGCGGGCGCCGGCCCGATGGCCATTGCGTTCGGGTGCAGCACCGTCGCGCGTCTCGCCTCCTCGACCGAGCGCGCGCCGATCTGCGCGAACACCGTCGCGATCTCCTCGCGGAAGGAGGCGGTGGCATGGTCGCCGCCCGCTTCGCCCAGCGCGCCGACGCTCCAGAGGAACGCACGGCCCGCGAGCGTCCCGGCGGCGCCCAGCGCCAGCGCCCGCGCCACGTCGAGCCCGCTGCGCACCGAGCCGTCGAGCAGCACCGTCGCCCGCCCGCGGGCCTGCGCCACGATCGCCGGCAGCGCGTCGATCGAGGCCGGCGCGGCATCGAGCTGACGCCCGCCATGGTTCGTCACCAGCAGCCCGTCGAAGCCGAGCGCGATCGCCCGCTCCGCATCCTCCGGGTGCAGCGGTCCCTTGAGAATGAGGGCCCGCGGCCAGGCGTCACGGATCCGCGCCATCACCTCCCAGGTCAGGCCGCTGGTCATCTTGCTGTAGGCGAAGGCGGCAAGGTCCGCTGTGCTGGCGTCCTCGCCGAGGTACTTGCGGAAATTCGCGAAGCGCGGCTGGCCGTGGCGCAACACCTCGATGGCCCAGCGCGGCGAGGTGGCGATGTCGAGCAGCGTGCGCGGCCGCAGACGGAAGGGCACCGAGAGCCCATTCGCGATGTCGTGCACCCGCTTCTGCCGCACCGGCACATCCACCGTGAGCAGCAGCGCATGCGCGCCGGCGCGCTCCGCGCGGGCGATCAGGTCGAAGGAGAGGCGATGGTTGTCGTCCGGCAGGCCATAGAGCTGGAACCAGAACACATCGGGCGCGATCCGCGCCAGTTCCTCGATCGAGAAATTGGCGACCGTCGAGCTGACATAGGGGATGCGCGCCTTCTGCGCCGCCGCGGCGAGGATCGCATCGGCCCGAGGCCAGACCAGCCCGGTATTGCCCATCGGCGCGACGCCGACCGGCATGGCGTAGTCGCGGCCAAACAGCGTCACGCCCGTCTCGACGCGCGAGACATCCACGCCGTAGCGGGGGACGATCTGCACCGCGTCCATCGCGGCGCGGTTGTGCGCCACGTTTGGCGCCCCGTCGCCCACGCCGCCCGCGACGAAATCGTAGGCGAAGCGCGGCACGCGCCAGCTCGTGCGCTGCTGCAGCGAGCGGTAGGTCGGGAAGCGCCGGCGCAGCCGCGCCGCCTGGCTCTCGCCCTGGCCGATACCCCAGCCGCGCACAGCGCGTGCCGCCGTGCCGCCCGAATCCGCCCTGTCCGTGTTTCCGCTCATCCGCGTTCCCCCCAGCGGCGCCCCGCCCGGCCGGGCGATCCCGCCAGTGCCAGGATCGCGCGGGTCCGTCCGGAGGGCAATTCCGCGCGTCGGGTGGGTCCCGGCAGCTAGCGGGCCGGCAGGTTTGACGCCCGCCGCCGCCCAGCGCACGCTCCGCACAGCGGAGGAATGCGGACCATGGTCACTCCCACACAGATCGCCGTCGAGCGGCACGGCGCCGTCCTGCGCCTGCTCCACGACCGGCCGGAGGCGCGCAACGCGGAGAGCCAGACCCTGCTCGACGAGCTCGACGCGGCGCTGCGCGACGCGATCGCGGACGACACCGTGCGCGTGATCGTCATCGGTGGCCGGGGCGACCACTTCTCGGCCGGCCACGACCTGAAGGAGGCCGCCGAGAAGCGCGCCGGCTTCGGCGTGGAGCAGCGCTGGGCCTATGAGGAGCTTCGCTACCTCGACTACGCGCTGCGCATCTGGGACTGCCCGAAGCCGACCGTCGCCGAGGTGAAAGGCGCCTGCATCGCCGGCGGCTTCATGGTGGCCAACATGTCCGACCTGGTCGTCGCCTCCGACGACGCCTTCTTCGCCGACCCGGTGTGCCGGACCCTGGCCGCGGCCGCGGTCGAGGTCCTGGTCCATCCCTGGGTGATGGGCCTGCGGGCGGCGAAGGAATTCCTCTTCACCGGCCGGCGCATGGGCGCCGAGGAGGCGCACCGCATCGGCATGGTCAACCGCGTCGTCCCGCGCGCGGAGCTGGAAGCGGCGACCATGGCCCTCGCCCAGAGCATCGCCGAGGTGCCGCCCTTCGCGCTGAAGCTGACCAAGCGCTCGCTCAACCGGACGCTCGACATGCAGGGCTTCCGCGCCGCGATCGCCGCGCATTTCGACACGCACCAGCTCTCGCACATGACCGACGAGTTCCGCCGCACGCGTGAGGCCGGCCTCGCCGGCGCCATCGCGCGGGGCAAGGCGGCGACGACGGGGGCGCGCTGATGTCGAAGCACGGCGGGGGCTGGGAGCCGGAGCTCGAGGAGCTGCGCCATCGCGAGGCGCTCGCGCGCGAGATGGGCGGCCCCGACAAGGTGAAGCGCCAGCACGACGCCGGCCGCCTGACGGTCCGCGAGCGCATCGAGCGCCTGGTGGACCGCGGCAGCTTCCACGAGGTGGGCGCCATCGCCGGCCGCGCCGAGTACGACGAGGCGGGGGAACTCAAGCGCTTCACCCCCTCGAACTGCGTCTTCGGCCGCGCCACGCTCGATGGCCGCCCCGTGGTCGTGGTCGGTGACGACTTCACCGTGCGCGGCGGCAGCGCGGACGCGACGATCCGCGAGAAGCCGATCATGGCCGAGCGCATGGCCGGCGAGCTGCGCATCCCGATCATCCGCCTCATCGAGGGCTCCGGCGGCGGCGGCTCGGTCAAGACCATCGAGACGACGGGCCGCGCCAACCTGCCGGGCGGCGTCGGCGGGACGATGCTCTACCACCACACGACGCTGAACATGGGGCTGGTGCCGGTGGTGGCGCTCGGCCTCGGCTCGGTTGCGGGGCTCGGCGCTGCGCGGCTCGCCGCCTCGCACTACTCGGTGATGACCAAGGCGACCTCGGCGATGTTCGTCGCCGGCCCGCCGGTGGTGGCGCGGCTCGGCCAGAGCCTCGACAAGCAGGAACTGGGCGGCTGGGAGATCCAGACCCGCGCCGGCGCCGTGGACGACGCCGTGGACACGGAGGAGGAGGCCTTCGAGCGCGCGCGCCGCTTCCTCTCCTACCTGCCTGCCTCCGTGGACGAGCTGCCGCCGACGACGCGCAACTGGGAGGACGACCCGACGCGGCGCGAAGAATCGCTGTTCACCGCCATCCCGCGCGACCCGCGCGCCGCCTACAAGGTGCGCCCCATCATCGAAGCCGTGGTGGACCGCGGCTCCTTCTTCGAGATGGGGCGGATGTTCGGCCGCTCGGTCGTCACCGGCTTCGCGCGGCTGGACGGGCGGGCGGTGGCGCTCCTCGCCTCCGACCCGGTGTTCCACGGCGGCGCCTGGACGGCGGACGCCTGCGCCAAGGTCATCCGCTTCGTGGACCTCGCCGAGACCTTCCACCTGCCCGTCGTCTATCTCATGGACTGCCCGGGCTTCGCGGTCGGGCTGGAGGCGGAACGCACTGCGACCATCCGCCTCGGCGTGCGCGCTATGGCAGCGGTGAACCAGTCCACCGTGCCCTGGTGCACGATCATCATGCGCAATGCCTTCGGCGTCGCCGGCGTGGTGCACCAGCCCGCCGGCCGGTTCTCGCTGCGCTACGCCTGGCTGTCGGCCCGCTGGGGGTCGCTGCCGCTCGAGGGCGGCATCGAGGCCGCCTACCGGGCCGAGCTCGACGCGGCGCCGGACCCCGCAGCGAAGCTCGCGGAGATCGAGGCGCGGCTGCAGCGCCTGCGCTCCCCCTTCCGCACCGCGGAGGCGTTCTGGGTGGAGGAGATCATAGACCCGCGCGACACGCGCCGCCTGCTCTGCGAATTCGCCCGCCTCGCCGAGAAGCGCCGCCGGACCGGGCTCGCATCCTTCACCATGCGGCCCTGAGCGCGGCGGCGCGCCTCGGCTCCGCAGTGGCTCACCGGGCGCGCGAGTGACCGCCCTCCGCGTTGCGCGAAGCCGCGGCCGCGCTAGACCACATGGTGGTCATCTGATCTGGAGAAGAAGAAAGCATGCAGAACACTGAGGAAATCTGGCGCCTGGTGGACGCGAAGGCCGAGGACTTCATCGCCCTCAGCGACCGCGTCTGGGGCATGCCTGAGCTTTGCTACGCCGAACACCGCTCCTGCGCCGAGCACACCGCGATGCTGGAGCAGCAGGGCTTCCGCGTCACGCGCGAGGTCGCCGGCATCCCGACCGCGGTGATGGGGGAGGCCGGCGAGGGCGGGCCGGTCATCGCCATCCTCGGCGAATACGATGCGCTCCCGGGCCTCAGCCAGGAGGCCGGCGTCGCGGAGCGCCGGCCGCTCCCCGGCGACGGCGCCGGCCATGGCTGCGGGCACAACCTGCTCGGCGCCGCCTCGCTGCTCGCCGCGACCGCGGTGAAGGACTGGCTGGAGCGGAACGGCGTGCCGGGCCGCGTGCGCTACTACGGCTGCCCGGCCGAGGAGGGCGGTGCCGCCAAGGGCTTCATGGTCCGCGCCGGCGCCTTCGATGACGTGGACATCGCCATCTCCTGGCACCCGGCGGCCTTCTCCGGCGTGAACGAGCCGGTCTCGCTCGCCAACACGCGCATCGACTTCACCTTCACCGGCCGCTCCTCCCACGCCGCAGCCGCGCCGCATCTCGGCCGCAGCGCGCTCGATGCGGTGGAACTGATGAACGTCGGCGTAAACTACATGCGCGAGCACATGCCGTCCGACGCGCGCATTCACTACGCCTATCTCGATGCCGGCGGCATCGCGCCGAACGTCGTGCAGGGCCGCGCCACGGTGCGCTACCTGATCCGCGCACGGGACCTCGTCGAGCTGAACGCGCTGATCGCGCGGGTGCGCAAGATCGCCGAGGGCGCCGCCCTGATGACGGAGACGACCGTCGTGGCGAAGGTGGTCAGCGCCGTCTCCAACCTGCTCGGCAACACGCCGCTCGAGCAGGCCATGTACGACAACTTCAAGCGCCTCGGCCCGCCGCCCTTCGACGAGGCGGACCGCGCCTTCGCGCGCGAGATCCGCGCGACGCTGAAGGAGGAGGACATCGTTTCCGCCTTCCGTCGCCACGGCCTGCCGGTGGACCGCGACAAGCCACTCTGCGACCTGATCGTGCCGCTGGAGGCCAAGGGCGAGGGCGGCATCGGCTCGACCGATGTCGGCGACGTGAGCTGGGTGGTGCCGACGGTGCAGGCGCGCGGCGCGACCTACGCGATCGGCACGCCCGGCCATTCCTGGCAGCTCACCGCCCAGGGCAAGATGCCGGCGGCGCACAAGGGGCTGGTGCACGTGGCGAAGGTGATGGCCGGCACCGCCGTGGACGCGATCCGCGACCCCGATCTGGTGGCGCGCGCAAAGGCCGACCACCAGGCGCGCACCGCGGCTACGCCCTATGTCTGCCCGCTGCCGCCCGACGTCCAGCCGCCGATCGGGATGTCGGGCGGCAGCGGCGCCGGCGCCGCCGGGGCCTGAGCCGACCTAGGCCGCCGCGCTCGCGAGTTCGTCGGCGAGCGCCGCCGCGCACTAACCCTCGCCGCGCTCGATCGCGCCGATGAGCGAGACCAGGCGGTCAATCATCGGCGTCGCCAGGCCATGGCGGCGCGCCGCCGCCTGCGCTGGGGCGAGCTGCGCGGCGACGTCGGTCTGCCGCTTGCGCACTGCGAGGTCGCGCCAGATGCCGCTGTGCGTCTTCGGGCTGGCACGGTTGAACGCCGCCATCGCCGCGATCGAGGCGTCAATCGCGGCCGCGTCGCCCCGCATGAAGGCCGCCGGATCGAAGCCGTTGAAGCCGAGGGGCGTCACCCCCTCCGCCGCGGCGATGCTGAGCACCTCGCGCACCAGCGCGACGATCAGCCCCCGCCGCGCGGGGTCGGCGATGAAGTCCGCGATCGAATCGTTGGTCAGGGCGGATGCCTTGAGGATCGCGCCGTAGCCGCCCTTGCCCCAGAGATAGCCGAAGATGTTGTCGGACAGCACGGCGTCGGGCTCGAACAGCCGCATCAGCGCGTGCAGCGCCTCGATGCGCGGCGTGCGCGCGCCGTCCAGCTCCCCGACGACGACGGCACCGCGGTTGGCGTAGTGGATATGGCCGGGGCCCATCCAGTCGGCGCCGAAATTGACGAAGGCGCCGATGGTGCGTTCGCGGCCGACGATCTCGGCGATGACCAGCTCGTTCAGCCCGTTCTGGCAGGACACCACCGCGCCGTCCTCGGCGAGGAAGGGCGCGAGCATGCGGGTCGCCTGCTCGGTGTGGTGCGCCTTCACCGCGAGCAGGATCAGCCGGTGCCTCCCGCTCATCCGGTCCGGCGTGACGGCCGGCGCGCCTACGGTGAACTCGGCGACGGGGCCCTCGATCCGCAGTCGTCCCGCCGCGATGGCCGCAACATGCTCCGGAACGATGTCGACGAAGAGCACCGGGCGGCCCGCACGCACCAGATGCGCGCCGATCGTCCCGCCGATGGCGCCTGCTCCCCAGACGACGATCGGTTCCTCCATGCCGGGTCACTCCCTTCCGGCGCCAGCGAGGCCGGCGCAAGTCTCCGGGGGCATCTTCACGTCGGCGTCGCATTCGCGCAATCTGCCGCCTCCTACCTGCCCTTTCGGGCCAAACCTTACATCGAGGATCGTTTCGCCATGTCAACACGTCGCACGCCGATCACCCGCCGCGGCCTCGCCGCCCTCGCCGGCGCAAGCCTCGCGGCGACGGGCGCGCGTGCTCAGCAGGCCGGGAACTATCCGAACCGGCCGGTCACCGTCATCGTGCCCTTCACCCCCGGCGGTGCGGCGGATACGGCGGGGCGCGTCATCGCGAAGGGCCTCGGCGACCGGCTCGGCCAGTCCTTCGTGGTGGAGAATCGGCCCGGCGCCGGCTCCACCCTCGGCGCGGCGATGGTCGCGCGCGCCGCGCCGGACGGCTACACGCTGCTCGGCCACTCCACGGGCGCGGTGCTGATCGGGCCACACTTCATGGACGTGCCCTACGACACGTTCCGCAACTTCACGCCGATCGCGATGACCTGCCAGTCGAACAGCGTCGTCGCCGCGCACCCGTCTGTGCCGTTCCGCGACATCCCGGGGCTGATCGCCTACGCCAAGGCGAATCCGGGCAAGCTGCGCTTCGGCTCCTCCGGCAACGGCACCATCACCCACCTGTTCGGCGAGATCTTCAAGCTGGAGGCCGAGATCGACATCGAGCACGTGCCCTATCGGGGCTCCTCGCCGGCGCTGGTGGACCTGCTCGCCGGACGCGTCGAGCTGATCTTCGATACGATCGCCACGGAGCCGGTGCGCAACGGCCAGCTCATCGGCCTCGCGGTGGTGGGCGAGGAGCGCAGCCCGCAGATCCCGAACGTGCCGACGCTCCGCGAGCTCGGCTACAACCGTGGCGGCGCGGTGTCCTGGTTCGGCCTGGCGGGGCCGGCGGGCATGCCGGATGCCGTGGTGGAGACGCTGGTGCGCGAGATCGAAAAGGTCTGCGCCATGCCGGAGACCAGGGAGGCGATGCTCCGCATGGGTCTTGCGCCGAAGTTCGAGGCTGGCGACGCGCTGCGCGCACGTTGGCGGCGCGAATACGACATCTACGGCGATGTGATCCGGCGGGCCGGCGTCCGCCCGGGCGCGGCCCGCTCAGCCCCGGGGCCTACCTCCCCGCTGACA
>JADGHI010000448.1 GCA_019689515.1 Acetobacteraceae bacterium
CCGCCCGACCGCCCTTTGTCTCCGGCGCGCACTCTAGGGGAAGCGCGCCGGCGGGCAACCGGGCTTCACGCCCCCCGCCGCCGGGTCTAGAACAAGTGCCGCAGCAACAGCATCTCAGGGAGACGCCCAGCATGATGCTCGAAGGCAAGGTCGCCGTTGTCACCGGCTCCGGCGGCGGGATCGGGCGCGAGATCGCGCTCGCCATGGCCGCGGCGGGCGCCAAGGTCATCGTCAACGACGTCGGCGCGAGCCTCTCGGGCGAGGGCCCGACTTCCTCCACCCCTGCCGAGCAGACGCGGGAGCTGATCCGCCAGCGCGGCGGCGAGGCCGAGATCTCCACCGACAGCGTCGCCGACTGGGCCAGCGCGCAGAAGATCATCCAGGCGGCGCTCGACCATTTCGGCCGGATCGACATCGTCGTGAACAACGCCGGCATCCTGCGCGACCAGATCTTCCACCGCATGACGCCGGAGGAGTGGCTGGCCGTCATCGGCGTGCACCTGAACGGCAGCTTCTTCGTCAGCCGCGCCGCCGCTACGCATTTCCGCGCCCAGCAGTCCGGCGCCTATGTGCACATGAGCAGCACCTCCGGCGTGATCGGCAATTTCGGCCAGGCGAACTACTCGGCCGCGAAGCTCGGCATCGTGGCGCTGTCGAAGTCGATCGCGCTCGACATGGCGCGGTTCAACGTGCGCTCGAACTGCATCTGCCCCTTCGCCTGGTCGCGCATGACCAGCTCGATCCCGGTGGAGACGCCGGAGCAGAAGGCGCGCGTCGCCAAGATCCAGCAGATGGGGCCGGAGAAGAACGCGCCGATGGCGGTCTTCCTCGCCTCCGATGCGGCGAAGGACGTGACGGGGCAGGTCTTCGGCACGCGCCACAACGAAATCTTCCTGTTCTCGCAGATGCGCCCGATCCGCGGCATCCATCGCTCGGAGGGCTGGACGCCGGAGACGATCGCCGAGCACGCGCTGCCGGCCCTGAAGACGGCCTTCGCGCCGCTCGAGCGCAGCGGGGACGTGTTCAGCTGGGATCCGGTCTGAAGCCGGCGGGGGTCGCCGCCGCCGTCGCCCTCGGCGCCATGCTCCTTTCGTACGGCGCCGCTGCGGCGGTGGAGGCGGCTCCACCGGAACTGGTCCGCGCGGCGGAACTGCTGCCGCCGAGCGCCGATTTCCCGATCGTCCGGCAATCCGCCGTCTGCGCCTTCGCGCCGGAGCTGCGCCATCTCGACCGGCTCCCCACCACGCAGCCCTGGACCCGCCCCGTCGCGATCGTGCTGTTCGGCGGCCTGCCGGGGCAGCCGCCCGGCACCCGTGCCGTCGTGATGCGGCCGACGCGCGAGGTACTAGCCCGCAGGGTCGTCGCGGAGGCGCTCGCCGCCGGGGAGGCGCAGTTGCTTGACCGCGAACTCTCGCCGGTCACCGCCGACTCTGGCGCCGCTGCACGGCATGCTGTCTATCTCGCCCTGTTCGTCTCCCCGCCGGCCGATCCCGGCGTTACCGCTTCTTGCACTGCATTAGGCCAACACCCGTGACGACATCCGCCCCTTCCCTCGCCGGTGCCCTCCTCAACCCGCGCCGCATCGCGCTGATCGGCGCCTCCGGCGATGCCTCCCGCGTCACCGCGCGGGCGCAGATCTACCTGCGCCGGCACGGCTTCGACGGCGAGCTCTACCCGGTGAACCCGCGTGCCGAAACCATCCTCGGCGAGCGCGCCTATCCCTCCCTCGCCGATGTCCCGGGACCGGTGGACTTCGCCTACATCCTGCTCGGCACCGGGCAGGTGGAGAGCCAGATCGCGGCGGTCGCGGAGAAGGGTATCCCCGTCGCGGCCGTGCTCGCCGACGGCTTCGCCGAGGCAGGGCCGGAGGGCCGCGCGCTCCAGGACCGGCTGATCGCCACGGCGCGGGCGGCCGGAGTGCGGCTGCTCGGCCCCAACTCGATGGGCGTGATCAACCTGCGCTCCCGCACCGCCTGCAGCGTCAACGCGGCGCTGGAGGCGGAGAGCCTGCCCGTCGGGCGCCTTGCCCTCGTCTCGCAGTCTGGCTCGATGATGGGCGCGATCATGTCGCGCGGCGCAGCCCGGGGCATCGGCTTCTCGCACCTGATCGGCACGGGCAACGAGGCCGATCTCACCGCCGGCGAGATCGCCGGCATGCTGGTGGACGACCCCGATGTGGACGCGATCCTGCTGTTCCTCGAGGCGATCCGCGGCGCGCACCACTTCGCCGAGGCGGCGCGGCGCGCACACGCCGTTGGCAAGCCGATCATCGCCTACAAGCTCGGCCGCAGCCCCTTCGGCGCGGAGCTTGCCACCAGCCACACGGGCGCGCTCGCCGGCTCCGACGCCGCGGCCGACGCCTTCTTCCGCGCCCACGGCATCGCGCGCGTGACGATGATCGAGGCGCTGCTTGAGCTGCCGCCGCTGCTGATCGGCCGCAAGCCGCTCGCGCAGCCGCGCCGCGCGGTCGGCGTGATGACCACGACGGGCGGCGGCGGCGCGATGGCCGTGGACTGCCTCGGCGTCGCCGGCATCGAGGCTCGGCAGCCCGACGCCAAGGCCGCGGCGCTGCTTGCCGCCGAGAAGCTGCCGCACCACGGACGCCTGATCGACGTCACCCTGGCCGGCACGAAGCCGGAGCGCGTTGCCGCTGCGCTCGGCGCCCTGCTGGCGGCCGAGGACACAGACCTCGCGCTCTCCGTCGTCGGCTCCTCCGCGCAGTTCCGGCCGCACGACGCGGTCGCCGGCATCGTGCGGGCAACCGAGGCGGCGGGGCGGGGCGGCAAGCCGGTCGCGGCCTTCCTGGTGCCGCAGGCCGACGCCTCGCTGCGCCTGCTCGCCGAGGCCGGCATCCCCGCCTTCCGTACGCCGGAGTCCTGCGCCGACGCGATCCGCGCCTGGTGCGACTGGCGCGAGCCGCGCGCGGTGCCGGCGCTTCCGCCCGTCGCGCACACCCTGCCGGCAGCGCCCGACGAGGCCGATGCGCGCCGGCTCTTCGCCGCGCTCGGGCTCGACACGCCCTTCGTCACGGCCCCCGATCCCGACGCCCTGCCGGGCGAGGCGCGCTTCCCGGTCGCGCTGAAGATCCTCTCGCCCGACCTCGCCCACAAGACCGAGGTCGGCGGCGTCGCGCTGAACATCCCCGACGCCGCGGCGCTGAAGCGCGAGGCCGCGGAGATGCTCGCGCGGGTGCGCGCCCGCGCGCCGCAGGCACGGATCACCGGCTTCCTTGTCCAGCCCATGGCGAAGGGCCTCGCCGAGGCGATCCTCGGCTTCCGCCGCGACCCGGAGGTCGGCCCGCTGGTGCTGCTCGGCGCCGGCGGCGTGATGGCCGAGCTGTGGCGCGACACCACGCTCCGCCTCGCCCCGGTCACGGAGGCGGAGGCGCGGGCGATGATCGAGGAGGTGCGCGGCCTGCGTCCGCTCACCGGCTGGCGCGGAATGCCGCGCGGCGATCTGGACGCGCTTGCCAGCGCCGTGGCGGCCGTCTCCCGCCTCGCCGCGCTGCCCGAGATCGCCGAGGCGGAGATCAACCCGCTGATCATCGGGCGCGAGGGCGAGGGCGTCACCGTCGCCGACGCCTGGGTGGTGCGCGCCTGACGCGCACCCCCTTCCCGCGCGCCGCGCCCGGTGCAAGGCTGCCGCTCATGGACCCCGCCGCCCTCCTCGCCGCCCGCTACGGCGAAGCGCCCTTCGCGCCGCCCGCCGACCTCCCGCCCGCGCTGCTGGCGCTGCTCGACCGGCGCGTGACCCGGCGCTACCGGCCCGATCCGGTGCCCGATCCGCTGCTCGACACGCTCCTCGCCGCCGCGCAGTCCGCGCCGAGCAAGTCCGACCTGCAGCAATACAGCAGCGTGG
>JADGHI010000449.1 GCA_019689515.1 Acetobacteraceae bacterium
GTCCTGGCGCGGGGCGGGTAGGCCGGGCGGAGGAGGGGGCTGGATGCTGAACTCTACGTGGTCACGCTTCGCAGCGCTCGCCGGCGCGCTCGCGGTCGGCGCCTGCACCGTCGCGCCGCCAACCGGGCCGAGCGTCGCGGCACTCCCGCCGCCGGGCAAGGACTTCGCGCGCTTCCGGCAGGAAGACCTCGCCTGCCGCCAGGTCGCGCAGCAGGAGATCGGCGACGGCTCGCCGCAGCAGGCGGCGGCTCAGAGCGCGGTCGGCAGTGCCGCCCTCGGCACCATCCTCGGTGCCCTCGTGGGCGGCCTGTTCGGCTCGGTGACGGGCGACTTCGGTGCGGGGGCGGCAATCGGCGCCGGCGGCGGGCTCCTCGCGGGTTCGGCCGTGGGCGCCGGGACCGCGCAGGCCTCCGCCGAGGGGCTGCAGTGGCGCTACGACGTCACCTACGCGCAGTGCATGCAGGCGAGCGGCAACCAGGTGCCGGGCGTGGGCTACCCCTACGGGGGGCCGCCCTACGCCTATCGCACGTATTGACCGGGCCTGGAGGTCCGCGGGCAGCCGCGGACGGGGCAGGCGAGATGCCCCGCGCCGGGGATCAGTCCCCGTATCCGTCGCTGTCGTGGTGCGTATCGAGGTCGCCGAAGCGGGTGAACTCCGCCTCGAAGAACAGCTTCACCGTGCCGGTCGGGCCGTGGCGCTGCTTGGCGATGATGAGCTCGGCCTTGTTGTGCGCCTGCTCCATGTCGCGCTGCCACTTCTCGACCGCCTCGGCGAACTTGTCCGGGTTGTCGTAGGCGAGCTCCTTCGGCGCGCGCTGCGCGAGGTAGTATTCGTCGCGATAGACGAACATCACCACGTCCGCGTCCTGCTCGATCGAGCCCGATTCGCGCAGGTCGGCGAGCTGCGGCCGCTTGTCCTCGCGGCTCTCCACCGCGCGGGAGAGCTGCGAGAGCGCGATCACCGGCACCGACAGCTCCTTGGCGATCGCCTTGAGGCCCTGGGTGATCTGGCTGATCTCCTGCACCCGGTTCTCCGGCCGCTGCCCCGGCGCGGGGCGCATGAGCTGGAGGTAGTCCACGATCACCAGGTCGAGCCCCTTGGTGCGCTTCAGGCGCCGGCAGCGCGTGCGCAGCGCGGAGATCGTGATCGCCGGCGTGTCGTCGATCCAGATCGGCAGGGAGGCGATCTCGCGGCTGACCTCGACGAAGCGGTCGAAGTCACGCTGGCCGATCTCGCCGCGCCGGATGCGGTCGCCGGAGATGCGCGATTCCTCGGCGAGCAGACGCGTCGCGAGCTGGTCGGCGCTCATTTCGAGCGAGAAGATCGCGACGCCGCCGCGCGGCACCGCGTTCGGGTCCTTGTCCTGCGCCTCGCGCATGATGGCGCGCGCCGCGCCGAAGCCGATCTTGGTGGCGAGCGCGGTCTTCCCCATGCCCGGCCGGCCGGCGAGGATGATGAGGTCGGAGGGATGCAGCCCGCCGAGCTTGGCGTCCACGTCCCGCAGCCCGGTGGGCAGGCCGGAGACGCCGCCGGGCGTGGAGTAGGCCCTCGCCGCGTGCTCCACGGCGACGGCCAGCGCGCGCTCGAAGGGGACGAAGCCGCCCTCCGTGGTGCCGTCCTTGGCCAGCTCGAACAGCGCCTGCTCGGCCGCCTCGAGCTGCATCTGCGCGTCGAGCTCGGGCTCGGCGCCGAAGGCGCGGTTCACGATGACCTCGCCGAGCTCGATGAGCTGGCGGCGCAGATAGGCGTCGAAGATGACGCGGCCGTACTCGCCGGCGTTGATGATGCCGACCATGGCAGAGAGGAGCTGCGCCAGGTAGGCTGGCCCGCCCACCTCGTCGAGCAGGCCGGAATGCTCGAACTCGGCGCGCAGCGTCACCACGTCGGCGAGCTGCCCGGCCTCGATGCGGCGCTGGATGGCCTGGTAGATGCGGCCGTGGACGGGGTCGGCGAAGTGCTCGGGCGCCAGGAACTCCGAGACTCGCTCATAGGCCTTGTTGTTGGCGAGCAGGGCACCGAGCAGTGCCTGTTCCGCCGCAAGGTTCGACGGCGGCAGGCGCTGCGAGAGCCCAAGCAGCCCGCCCGCGCTACTGGACCCGGGCGCGGTCCAATCCCCTGCGGGACTCGGCGGATCGATCGTGTTCATGGCGTGACGCTAGCGCACAGGACGGCCTCCGGCTTTCCTGTGGATAAGTTGCAATCTGTGGATAGCGGGGATCATGCGGAAAGGGCGCCCGGCTGTGGCGCCCGTGCCTCACGTCCGCGCGATGCCCCGCACCGGGTCCGGGCTGGCGGCGACGGAGGGCGCCACGGCGGCGCCCGCGGCCGCGCGGCGCTCCGCCTCGAACATGTAGTCGCGCGTCAGCGGCAGGGCGTCGAGGCTGCGGGTGAGCTGGAGCTGCCAGTTCATGTGCCCGCCATGGCGGAAGGCGAGCTCGGACCCCGCGAGGTAGAACTCGAACATGCGGCAGAAGCGCTCGTCGTAGAGGCTCGCGATGGCGTCGCGGTTGGCGGCGAAGCGCCGGCGCCAGTGCGCCAGGGTCTGGGCGTAGTGCAGGCGGAGGATCTCGATGTCCGTCACCCAGAGCCCGGCCTTCTCGACCGCCGGCAGCACCTCGGAGAGCGCCGGGGAGTAGCCGCCGGGGAAGATGTACTTCGCAAGCCAGGGATTCGTGCTGCCGGGCCCGTCGGAGCGGCCGATGGCGTGGATCAGCGCCACGCCGTCCTCGCGCAGGCTGTTGCGCACCATGCGGAAGAAGGCGCGGTAGTGGTCGATGCCGACATGCTCGAACATGCCGACCGAGACGATGCGGTCCACCGGCCGGTTCCAGGCGCGGTAGTCCATCAGCTCGAAGCGCACGCGGTCGGAGAGGCCGGCCTCCTCGGCGCGCGCGCGCGCGGCCTCGAGCTGCTCGGTCGAGAGGGTGATGCCGGTGACGCGGGCGCCCCAGTCGCGCGCCAGGGTGAGCGCGAGGCCACCCCAGCCGGAGCCGATGTCGAGGACCTCGAGGTCCGGCCGGTCGAGCTTCAGCTTGGACGCGATGTGGCGCTTCTTGAGGGCCTGCGCCTCCTCCAGCGTCTCCTGCCCGGTCGGGAAGTAGGCGCAGGAATACTGCCGGTCGCGGTCGAGGAACAGCGAATAGAGGCGGCCGTTCAGGTCGTAGTGGTGCGCGACGTTGCGCCGCGCGCGCCCTGCCGGGTTGAGCTGGTCGAGGCGGCGCCGCGCGAGGCGCCAGCTCTGCATCAGCCCCTCGATCGGATGGCTGCCGCGCGACGCGTTGATGTTGATGCAGGCGACCTCGAGCAGCTCGTAGATCGAGCAGTCGAGCGGGACGATCTCGCCATCCATGTAGGCCTCGCCGAAGGCGAGGGCCGGGTTGAGGGTGAGGCGCCGCACCGCGCGGCGCGTGCGGATCTCCATCCCCGCCGCCGGGCCCGGACGCTCGCCCTGGTAGCGGCGCAGCGTGCCGTCCGGCATCCGGACGGTGAGCGTGCCCTGGCGGATCAGACGCTTCAGGATCGCGTGGAACAGCATGGCCCGTCTCTCCTCGACGGAATGTTGCGAAGCTGACCGCTGGTCGTCCAGCCGGGCGAGGAGAGGGTGGCGGAAGGGGGCCGCCGCCGCGATCAAAGGCGCGTGCGGTAGCGCCGCAGCGCATCAGCGGGGCGAGGTGCGGCCCGCGGGTCACATGGCATCCCGGGCATCGCCGCGCCGGCTGGCTTTTAGGGATGCCCGGGTCAGGGCTGAGGCGGCGATGATCGGGGGAAGGCCTGCATCGGCGCGGGCAACCACCCACGGGGGGCTCCGCCCGGGGCGGGCCTACGGGACGGAACTCGCTTGGAAGACTTCAGGC
>JADGHI010000450.1 GCA_019689515.1 Acetobacteraceae bacterium
CCGCCACCACGCCCGCGGGCGCCCGCAGCGCGGCGACCCGGCTCGCCGGCGTGAAGCGGCCGCTGCGGCTCTCCTATTCCGGGCAGGTGCTGCGGGTGCGCGGGACGCAGCTCGCGCCCGAGCGGCAATTGCCGCAGGCCGGGCTGGAGCTGATCGGCGCGGCGAGCGCGGCCGCGGATGCGGAGGTCGCGGTCGTGGCGGTGGAGGCGCTGAAGGCGGTCGGCGTCCCTGGCGTGAGCCTCGACATCACCCTGCCGACCATGGCGCCCACGCTGCTGGACGCGACGGGGGTGGAGGGCCCGCTGCGCGGGCGCCTGGCGCGGGCGCTGGACCGCAAGGACGCCGCACGCGTCGCGGCGCTGGCGGCGGAGGCCGGACCGCCCGCGGTCGGGCTGACCGCGCTGCTCGCCGCCGCCGGGCCGGCGGACCGGGCGCTGGAGGCGCTGGCCGCGGCCGCGCTGCCGCCGGCGGCGCGGGCCCTCGCCGACAACGCGGCGGCGGTGGTGGCGGCGATCCGGGCGCGCGCCCCGGGGCTGCGCATCACGCTCGACCCGGTGGAGTTCCGCGGCTTCCGCTACCATACCGGCGTGGCTTTCACGCTCTACGGCGAGGGACGGGTGGGCGAGCTCGCGCGCGGCGGGCGCTACGTCGCGCTCGGGGACGAGCCGGCGACGGGCATGACGCTCTATCCCTACGCGGTGCTGCGCGCGGCGCCGCCGGCCGCGCCGCGGCCGCGGGTGTTCCTGCCGCTCGGCACGGCGCCGGAGGTGGGGCAGCGGCTGCGCGCGCAGGGCTTCGCCACGGTCGCGGCGCTGTCGGAGGCGGACACGCCCGAGGCGTTGCGCTGCACGCATCTGGCGGGGGACGGCGGAGTGGCCGTCCCGCTCGGGAAGGATCGAGGCTGATGACCAATGTCGCCGTCATCGGCGCCCAGTGGGGCGACGAGGGCAAGGGCAAGGTGGTGGACTGGCTCGCCAGCCGCGCCGACATCGTGGTGCGCTTCCAGGGCGGGCACAACGCCGGCCACACCCTGGTGGTGGGGGAGCAGACCTACAAGCTTTCCCTGCTGCCCTCCGGCGTGGTGCGCGGCAAGCTCGGCATCATCGGCAACGGCGTGGTGCTCGACCCGCGGGCGCTGCTCGACGAGATCGCGAAGGTCGGCGCGCAGGGGCTGGCGGTGACGCCGGAGAACCTGCGCATCGCCGAGAACGTGCCGCTGATCCTGCCGCTGCACCCGGCGATCGACCGGGCGCGGGAGGCGGCGCGCGGGGCGCGGGCGATCGGCACGACCGGGCGCGGCATCGGCCCGGCCTACGAGGACAAGGTGGCGCGGCGCGCGATCCGGCTCTGCGACCTCGCCGAGCCGGAGACGCTGGACCGCAAGCTCGACGAGCTGCTGCTGCACCACAACACGCTGCTGCGCGGCCTCGGTGCGCCGGAGTTCGAGAAGGAGGCGCTGCTGCAGGAGCTGCTGGCGCTGGCGCCGAAGCTGCTGCCCTTCGCCGAGCCGGTCTGGCAGAGGCTGGACGAGGCGCGGCGCGCCGGGCGGCGCATCCTGTTCGAGGGCGCCCAGGCGGTGATGCTGGACGTGGACCACGGGACCTATCCCTTCGTGACCTCGTCCAACACCGTCGCCGGGAACGCGGCGGCGGGGGCGGGCATCGGGCCCGGCGCGGTCGGGACGGTGCTCGGCATCGCGAAGGCCTACCCGACGCGGGGCGGGGCGGGGCCCTTCCCGACCGAGCTGCACGACGAGATCGGCAAGCGCCTCGGCGAGCGCGGGCGCGAGTTCGGGACGGTGACGGGCCGGCCGCGGCGCTGCGGCTGGTTCGACGCCTGCCTGGTGCACCAGGCGGTGAAGGTCGGCGGCATCCAGGGCCTGGCGCTCACCAAGCTCGACGTGCTGGACGGGTTGCCGGAGCTGAAGGTCTGCGTCGGCTACCGGATCGACGGGGCGGAGGTCCGCTACCTGCCCGCGGGGATGCAGGCGCAGGCGAAGGCGGAGCCGATCTACGAGACGCTGGAGGGCTGGTCGGAGTCCACGCGCGGCGCGCGGAGCTGGGCCGACCTGCCGGCGACGGCGGTGAAGTATGTCCGCCGCATCGAGGAGCTGGTGGAGGCGCCGGTCGCGCTGCTCTCCACCAGCCCGGAGCGCGACGACACGATCATGGTGAGCGACCCCTTCGCGGGGTGACATCCGCGGCGCCCGGCTGGTCGGCCGGCCGGGTGCCCGCTCCGCCCGGCGTCATGCCACCGCCGGTGTCCGTGATCCCGTCTCACGTCGTTGTGGGCGGCGTTCGCGACTGAATCTGGCATTCAATCCAGGAATGTTCCCGCTGGGAACGTTCCCCGCCAGGGTGGAAGGCGGGGGTGCATCGACTTGGCCGACCGCCGCCCGGCGCGGCGGCGGTGCCACAGGGAGTTCGGTTGCCGATGGCCCGAGCTGCAAGCGCCGCCGGATGCTGAGCCGGTTCGACGATCGCCTGACTCCCGCGGAGCGCTCGCGGTGAGCATCGCAGTCCTGCTCTCGACGCGCAACGGCGCGCGCACGCTGTCCGCCGTGCTCGCCGCGCACGCCGCCCTGCGGCCGGCTGCGGTCCCGCACCGCCTCATCATCGTGGACAATGGCAGCACGGACGCGACGCCGGCGCTGCTGGCCGAGGTGGCCGCGGCGGGCCGGCCGGCGGTCGAGGTGCTGCGCGAGGAATTGCCGGGCAAGAACCGCGCCCTCAATCGCGCGCTGCCGCTGGTGCTCGACGCCGAGCTCGTCGTCTTCACCGACGACGACGCCGTGCCGGAGCCGGACTGGTTGCAACGGCTCTGGAACGAGGCGCAGCTGCGGCGCGGTTACGGCATCCTCGGCGGGGCGATCCTGCCGCGCTGGATGGTGCCGCCGCCGTCCTGGATCCAGGAATGGCGCGTGCCGCTCGACATCTGTTACGCCGCGACCGCGACGCATCGCGAGGGCCAGATCGACCCCACCAAGGTCTGGGGGCCGAACATGGGGGTGCGCGGCGCCGTGCTGCGCGAGGGACACCGGTTCGACGCCAGCATCGGGCCCGACGGCAGCCCGACCTACCCGATGGGCAGCGAGATCGAGTTCACCAGCCGGCTCGCCCGTGCCGGCCATCGCGCCTGGTACACGCCGCACGCGGTCGTGCACCACCTCGTTCGCCCGGAGCAGATGACCGAGGAGTGGGTGCTGCAGCGCGCCTTCCGCTGCGGACGCGGCGCGGCCCAGCTTCGCGCGCGGATGCTGACGCCGCATGGTCTGCGGCGCGCGCGGCTCGCGCCCGGGTTGTGGCTGCGGGTCGCCGGGTACGGCGCCGGGGCGGCGCTCGCGCGGCATGTGCTGCCACCCTCCAGGCTCCGCTTCTGGCTCGAATGGCAGTCCTCCCTGATGCGCGGCAAGGTGGTGGGGCTCCGCCCGCCGCCGGTCGCCACTGCCGCGGCGGCGGCGGGCGGCAGCGTCCTGGAGCCGTCCGGCGCGGCGGCCGGGCCTGCACACGCGCGCACGGCGGCGGGGACCTGACCGCATGGCCGAGGCGAGGGGCGGGACGGTGCGCCGCTCCCTGCTGCTGTCCTTCGCCGGGCGCTACGGCGCCATGCCGATGCGCCTCGCGGCCATGCTCGCCCTGGCGCGGCTGCTCTCACCGGCGGAGTTCGGCGTCTATGCGACCGCGGCGGCGGCGGTGGGGCTCTGCGCGGTCCTGACGGATCTCGGCCTCGGCCAGTACCTGGTGCAGGCGCCGAAGGTGACGGAGGCGGAGCGGCGGGCCGCGCTCGGGCTCGGGCTTGCGCTCGGCACCGGGACGGCGGCGCTGCTCGGCGCCGTCGCCGTGGCGG
>JADGHI010000451.1 GCA_019689515.1 Acetobacteraceae bacterium
CGATCAGCAGGAAAACGACGAGCCCGCCGAACATCAGCGGCGGCATCATCTCGAGCGGAGGAACCGGCATGGGGCGCGCGCGTGCGCGGGGGAGGGGCTATTGCTCGGGGCGGTGATACTCGGCGTGCAGCTCCGCGTCGCCGAGCGGGACGCCGAGCAGCAGCGCGACGCGCTTGATCAGCTCGGACAGGCCCTGCAGCGTCATCAGCGCGAAGCCGAGCGGCATCAGCACCTTCACCGGCCAGCGCAGCAGGCCGCCGGGGTTGGGGCTGCCCTCGTCGCGCACGAAGCTGTCGAGGAAGAAGGGCCAGGTCATCCAGGTGAGCAGCGCCATCGCCGGCAGCAGGAAGACGATGGTGCCGAGCACGTCCACCCAGAGCTTCGCGCGTTCGCCCAGCGCGCCATAGACCAGATCGACGCGGACATGCTCGTTGCGCAGCAGCGTGTGGGAGGCGCCGAGCATCACCACGCCGGCGAAGAAGTACCACTGCACCTCGAGCCAGGCGTTGGAGGAGTAGCTGACTCCGTAGCGCAGGAAGGCATTCCCGGCGCTGACCGCGCAGGCGAGCAGCACCATCCAGTCGGCGACCCGCCCGAAGGCGGCGTTGAGGCGATCCACCGCCCGGCTGCAGGTGAGCAGGATCCGCATGGCGGGAGGCCCCTCGTCGCCTGCCGGCTCAGGCGCCGCCGCGCATGGCGGCCTTCGGGGCCGCTGCGGCGCCGGTGCGCGCGATCTGGGGAGCGGAACGGGACGTCGGGACCGACACCGTGAAGCCCTTGTCATCGCCGGGCGCGAGCCACGCCCGTCCTTCCTTGCGCGCATAGCTCCACCGAAGGGCGAAGGGAAGCACGATTCGCGGGCTGCCTGCGGGCCGGGGTGCCCCTGTCCCGGATCCGGAAAGTGGCGGTCCCAGGCTCGGCCCGGGGCCAGGGCCGCGGCGATGGGCGCTGCCCGGCCCGCGCACAGGGGCGCCCCGTGCCGCCCTGGCATCCCGGACGGGTGCCGGCGGGCCGCGCGCGCCGCGCGAATCCCGGCATCCGGCCGCCACCCTTGCCGCTTCACTAGGCCGGGTCCGCCAGCGACCACCGCGCCCGCAGCGCCGCCGCGGCGTCAGGCTCTCCCGTGCAGGCATCGCCTGCCCCTCTCCCGGTCCCGCCTCATGCTGCTATGGTCGGGCCGTGTCCGACGACGCGCGTTCCCCCGCTCGCTCCGCACCAGGTCGCCAGCGCCTGCCGACGTGCTGACGGCGCTCGCCCTGCTGCTCCTTGCCCTGCTGCTCCTCGCCGCTGCGGCGCCGGTGCTCGCTACCCGGCACCCTACGCGAGGCGAGGCGGCGGTGCGCGTCGCCTGCGGCGGTGCCGGCGCGCTCATGGCGCTGCTGGCGCTGGCCGCCCTCCTCGCCGACGGCGGAGGCGCCGCCGCGGGCCAGGCGGCGGCCGTGTTGATGTTGCCGATCGGGCCGCCCTGGGGGCCGCTGCGCCTCGCCCTCGATGGCCTGTCCGCCTGGTTCCTGCTGCCGCTTGGCCTGTGCGCCGTTGCCGTATCGCTCGCCGGGCCCGGCGCCGCCGGATTCGGCGTTGCCGGCGCAGGCCAGGGCGCCGCCCGGCGACTCGCCGCGCCTCCCTTGCTGCTCGCCGGCATGGCCCTGGCCGTTCTCGCGGGGGACGGATTCGGCCTCCTGCTTGGCCTCGGCCTCGCGGCGCTCGCGATGGCGCTGCCGCTGGCCGAGTCGGGGCCGGCGGCGCATCCGTCCGAGCCCGACGCGGCGATGGCGCGTCGTGGGACGGCGCGAGCGCTGCTCCTCGCCTCCGGTGCCGGCGCGCTCTGCATTGCCGCCGCGCTCGGACTCGCCGCTGCGGCGGGGGACGCAGACGCCCTTTTCGCCGCCGACTTTTCCGCCCTCCGCGCCCATCCGCCTGAGAACTGGCGCGCCGCCGTGCTTCCCCTCGCCCTGGCCGGAATCGGGCTGCTGACGGGACTGCTGCCGGGCCGCAGGGGACGGCGCATGCCGCCGGCTCTCGCAGCCGCTGGCACGGCGGCGGCGCGATCGGGGCCGATCTCCGTCGCCGCCCTGTGCCTCGGCGCGATGCCTGCCGTCGCCCTCTACGCGGTGGCGCGGCTGCTGCTCGACCTCGGCGGTCCGGCGCAGCCGCCCTGGTGGGGCGTGCCGCCGCTGCTCGCCGGCGCCGCGCTGGCGCTGGTCGGCGCGCTGCGCGCCGCAACGGTCGAGCGCGACACCGACGCGCTGGTCGCCGCCCTCGCGCTCGGCCAGGGCGGGCTGGCGCTGGCCGCGCTGGGGCTCGCCGCCGGCTTCCGCGCCGCCGATCTCGGCCCGCTCGCCGCACTGGCCGCCGGGGCAGGGCTGCTGCACGCGCTGCACCAGGCGCTCGCCGTGACGCTGCTTACCCTGGTCGCGGAGACCGTGCGGCGTGGCGCCGGCAGCCGGCGACTCGACCGGCTGGGCGGCCTCGCCACGGCGATGCCCTGGACCAGCGGTTTCGCGTTGCTCGGCGCGGCGGCGCTGGCGGCGCTGCCGCCCCTCTCGGGCTTCGCCGCGCACTGGCTGCTGTTCCAGGCTCTGTTCGCGGCCTGGCGGGTGGGCGACCTCGCCTTCCAGCTCGCCGCCGCCGGGGCCGCCGCGCTGGCCGCGCTCGCGACGGCGCTGACCGCGGCAGCGCTGCTGCGCTTCTACGGCCTTGCCTTCCTCGGCCCGCCCCGCACCCCGCGTGCCGCGGGCGCGGAGGAGGTCCTCACGCCCGCCCGGACGGTCGCTCTCGCCCTGCCGGCGGCGGGCGTCGTCCTGGCCGGCTTGGTCCCGGGGGCGCTGCTGGCGCTCGGCGATCCGGCGGTGCGGCTGCTGACCGGGACAAGCGTGGCGCCGCGCGTCGGCCTGCTCGCCGCCGTTATCCTCCCCGGTGCGGAGGTGGCGCCATCGGCGGCTCGTCTTGCCCCGCTTGGCGTGGTGCTGCTGCTCGGCCTCGCCGCGCTGGCGCTGGGCCTCGTGCTGCGCCGGAGGACAGCCGGTGTTCCCGTGGCAGCCTTGGCGCGCGTGCCGGCCTGGAATGGCGGCGCAATGCCGCCGCCACCGCACCTGCCCTTCGGTGACCCTTCGGCCCAACCGGGTGCCGCCGGCATGGCGGCGCCGCTGCGCCGTGCCCTGTCCGGCCTGCTCGGGCGCGATGCGCCGCCGCCGGGCGATCCGCGCCGCGCCGCCACCCTGCGGGCGACCCCGATCGTCCCGCCGCGCCCCCGATCCATCGGAGGCCGTGCCGCGCGGACGGCGCGCCGTGCGCTGCTGGGCGTCGCCAGCACCCTTGCCGCGGCACCCGCCCTGTTGCGGCTCGAGGCCCGGCATCCGCCGCTGCGCCGCGCCACGGCCCGGTTTTTTGCCCTGCTGCTGGCGCTTCTCGCGGCGCTGCTCCTGCTGCGCTCCTTCGGATAACGAGCGAGGGCCGAGGACCGCGCATGACTCAGCCCGCCCCTCCCAGCCGCTCCGCGCGCCACGGTCCGTCCGCACCGCAGACGCCCGGCGGCGGCGCGGCGCCATCGCGGCACCGGTGCCGAATCGGACGCCACCGGACCGCGGTGCCGCTCGCCACCATGAGGTGGCAGCACACCGGAGCGCCCGGCAGAGGCCGTGTCGCGGCACAAGGGGAGGGGATCATGGCCCGGTGCGGCGCTGCCTCAACCGACGCGCCGGGAAGAGCGCTGGCCCGCCTCCGCGTTCGCGTCGTCGCGGGCCTGCCCGGAGGGGCAGCGTGATCGGCTGGCTCGGTGCCGCCCTGGCCCAGGCGCTGCACCTCGCCGCGATGCTCGCGGCGGCGCCGCGGCTGCTGGGAGTCCTG
>JADGHI010000452.1 GCA_019689515.1 Acetobacteraceae bacterium
GGGCGGAACGGCACGGGATCAGGCGGGGCTGGCGACACCATGATCGTCCAGGTCCAGGATCTCCGGCACGTGTCCGAGATAGCGCAGGAAGCGCAGCAGGTCGGCCGGATGCAGCCCGGTGGAGGCGTCGTTGCTCAGAGGATGGACCCAGATCCGTTCCGGCCCCTCCACGAGGGCGCGGTCGATGACGAAGCGCACCGTGCCGGGCCTCGCGTTCACCAGGCCGAAGGGCGTGACCGAGCCGGGCGGGACGCCGAGGGTCGCCATCAGCTGCGCCGCGCTGCCCATGCTCATGCGCCGCGCGCCCACCGCGCGGACGAGGGCGTTGACCGAAAGCTTGCGGCTCTCCTCCAGCGTGGCCAGCAGGAAGGGGCCTTCGCCCTTGGCCGGGGCGAGGAACAGGTTCTTGGTGTGGGCGCCGGGAAGCTCGCCGCGCAGCGCCTGGCTCTCGGCGACGGTGAAGACCGGCGCGTGGCGGACCGTGGTCGCCTCGATGCCGAGCGCGGCGAGGCGGGCGAGGAGGCCCTCCGGCGTCTCCGGCGCGCGCGGCGGCGCCGAGGCCGCCGCCTCGGCGTCCGGCATCAGCCGAATTCCTTCCTGAGCACCGCGAGAAGCGCGGATTTCGCCTCGAAGCCGATGCCCGGCACGTCCGGCATGCGGACGCGGCCGTCCACCACCGGCGTGTCGTCGGCGAAGCCGCCGAAGGGCGCGAAGACCTCCGGATAGCTCTCGTTGCCGCCGAGGCCGAGGCCCACCGCGATGTTCAGCGCGAACTGGTGCCCGCCATGCGGCACGCAGCGGCGCGGCGACCAGCCGTGCAGGCGCAGCATGTCCAGCGTGCGGAGGTACTCGACCAGGCCATAGGCGAGCGCCGGGTCGAATTGCAGCACGTCGCGGTCCGGCCGCAGGCCGCCGTGGCGGATCAGGTTGCGCGCATCCTGCATGGAGAACAGGTTCTCGCCGGTGGCGATCGGCGGCGCGTAGTGCTCCGCCAGCACCGCATGCGTCGCGTAGTCCAGCGGGTCCAGCGGCTCCTCGTACCAGCGCAGGCCGAAGGGCTGCAGCGCCGCGGCATAGACCAGCGCCGTGTGCAGGCCGAAGCGCCCGTTCACGTCCACCGCCAGGCGCGACCCGTCACCGCCGAGCAGCTTCAGCACCGCCTCGATGCGCTTCAGGTCCTCGGTCAGCGCCTCCTTGGGCTCGGTGCCCGGGGCGCCGCCGATCTTCATCTTCACCGTGGTGTAGCCGAGATCGAGGTAGCGCTTCATCTCCTCGACGAGCTGCGCCACGTCCTTGCCGGGGTAGTAGTAGCCGCCCGCCGCGTAGACCCAGGCCGCCTCGTCGGCGCGGCCGCCGTTGAAGCGATCCGCCAGCAGCTTCCACAGCGGCACGCCGGCGAGCTTCGCCGCCGCGTCCCACAGCGCCATGTCGAGCACGCCGACCGCCACGGACCGGTCGCCATGCCCGCCCGGCTTCTCGTTCCGCATCATCGCCGCCCAGGCGCCGGCCGGGTTGAGGCCACCGTCCGGGTGGACCAGCGCGGCCTCGGGCGTCTCCAGCAGGCGCGGGATGAAGCGTTCGCGCAGCAGGCCCGGCTGGGCGTAGCGGCCGTTGCTGTTGAAGCCGTAGCCGGTGACGCGCCGGCCGCCCTCGGCCTCGACCTCCACGGCGACGACGCTCGCGGTCATCTTCGAGAAGTCGATGTAGGCGTTGGCGATGGCGGAGGCGATCGGCACCACCGCGTCGCGGACCGAGACGATGCGCATGACGAGGGAAACTCCGGCGCGCTTGTTCGCGTCCTCCCTAGCCCCGGCGGCGGCGCCGCGCCAGCGGGGAGCGGCGCGGCCGGGACCGCCCGGCGGCGCTCAGACCGCGCCCTTCGCCCGCAGCGCCGCCAGCTCCTCGTCGGAGAAGCCGAACTCGCGGAACACCTCGTCGTTGTGCTCGCCGCGTTCCGGGGTGGGGCGGCGCGGCGGCTCGACGCCGACGATCTGCATGGGCGAGCGAACCAGGGTGATCTCGCCGAGCTTCGGGTGCTGCACCGGCATGGCGAGCTTCAGGTGCTGCACCTGCGGGTCGGCGAAGACCTGGTCCATCGTATAGACCGGGCCGCAAGGCACGCCCGCCTCGTTGAACCGCCGGATCCAGTTCTCGGCGGTGTCCTTCATCAGGGCTTCCTGGATGATCGCGTTGACCTTCGCGCGGTTCTTGCTGCGCAACGCGTCGGTCGCGATGTCCGGGTCCTTCGCCTGCTCCTCGATGCCGAGCGTGGTGACGATGCGGCGCCACATCTCCTGCCCGCCGCCGGCGAGATTGATCAGGCCGTCGGCGGTATTGAAGAGGCCGGTCGGGATGGTGGTCGGGTGGTCGTTGCCGGCCTGCTTCGGCACCTCGCCCTTCATGGTCCAGCGGGTGGCCTGGAAGTCCATCATGGCGATCATCGCCTCGAGCAGCGAGCAGTGCACCCAGCGGCCCTTGCCGGTCTGCTCGCGCTCGAGCAGCGCGACGAGGATGGCAATCGCGGTGTAGAGGCCGGCGGAGAGGTCGGCGACCGGGATGCCGGCGCGCACCGGGCCCTGTCCGGGCAGGCCGGTCACGCTCATCAGCCCGCCCATGCCCTGGGCGATCTGGTCGAAGCCGGGGCGCTTCGCGTAGGGCCCGTCCTGCCCGAAGCCGGAAATGGAGGCGAGGATGATGCGGGGGTTGACCGCCGAGAGCGCCTCGAAGTCCACGCCGAGGCGGTGCTTCACGTCCGGGCGGTAATTCTCCACCACCACATCGGCCTTCGCGACCATGCGCTTGAAGGCGGCGAGACCGTCGGGGTCCTTGAGGTTCAGCGTGATGCCCCGCTTGTTGCGGTGCACGTGCTGGAAGTCCGGCCCGTGTCGCTCGCCGCCCAGGCCCTTGCCGGTGTCAACCGCCTCGGGCGCCTCGATCTTGATGACGTTGGCGCCCCAGTCGGCGAGCTGGCGCACCGCGGTCGGCCCGGAGCGGACACGGGTGAGGTCGAGCACGGTGAAGCGAGCGAGAGGCAGCATGGTATCGGTCCTCCTCCTGGCATGCCCTGTTGGCACCGGGAGCCGCCGCCGGCAAGCCTTGACGGCCCAGGCCCGCGCGGCCAACTCCCGAGCAGAAGGTGGGGAATACCGGCATGGACGAGCTGCTCTACGAGGTGCGCGGGGACGGCATCGCCATGGCCACGCTCAACCGCCCGCAGGCGCGCAACGCGCTGACCTTCCCGATGTACGAGCGCATCGCGCGGATCGCGCAGGAGATCGCCGAGGATCCGGCGGTGCGGGTGCTCGTGATCACCGGTGCCGGCGGCAAGGCCTTCGCGGCGGGGACCGACATCTCGCAGTTCCGCGACTTCCGCACCGCCGAGGACGCGCTGGCCTACGAGGAGCGGGTGGACCGCGTGCTGGTGGCGCTGGAGCGGTGCCCGAAGCCGACCATCGCCGCGATCGCCGGCGCCTGCACCGGCGGCGGCGCCGCGATCGCCGCGGTGTGCGACCTGCGCATCGCCGCGGCCAATCTGCGCTTCGGCTTCCCGATCGCGAAGACGCTCGGCAACTGCCTCTCCATGGCGAATTACGCGCGCCTCGCCGCGCTGCTCGGCCCCGCGCGGGTGCTCGACCTGATCTACACCGCCCGGCTGGTCGAGGCGGAGGAGGCGAAGGCCATCGGCCTCGTCTCCGAGGTCCTGCCCACGCCCGAGGCGCTGGCCGAACGCGCGCTGGAGCTCGCCCGCACCGTCGCCGGGCACGCGCCACTGACCCTTCGCGCGACGAAGGAGGCGATGCGGCGGCTGCGCGAGGCGGCGCGGAGCGTCAACGGCGACGAC
>JADGHI010000453.1 GCA_019689515.1 Acetobacteraceae bacterium
GGCCAGGGCGGGCCCCACGCTGGCGGCGATGCCGGCCACCGAAGCAAGCCCGGCGGCGGCGAGGAGGAGCGGAAGGCGGAAAGGTGCGCGCTGCATGACGCGAGCCTAACGCCGGCATCGCCTCCGGGCCAGCGCCGCATCGCCACCGTCCTGCCGGGGCGGCGCCCGCCCGCTTGCCCGCGCTCAGCGGCCCTCGCGCCGCCAGGCGAGCACCAGCGTGCCCAGCACCAGCGGCAGGGCCAGCCAGGGCGGCAGCAGCGGCAGCGCGGCGATGCCCGTCACCGTGTGGTCGTTGTTGCGCCGCAGGCCGATCCAGCCGCTGCCGCTCGCATCCCGCCCCACGGCGACGCGACGCAGCTCCGGCAGCACCGGCTCCGCGCCATTGCCGAGCCAGCGGGTCCCGCCCCCCGTCGCCTCGGCGAGCGGGCGCAGCCGGGCGTCGTCGGCGCGCAGGTCGGCGATCTCGAGCGGGTTGGCGGCGGCGGCGGCGGCGAAGGCGGTGCGCCGGCCGTCCGTCACCTGCCACACCCCGGGCTGCTCGGCCGGCAGGTCGAGCACCGCGCGCCCGCCCGGCGCCGCCACGCCGGGGTGCCGCGTGACGCTCCCGTCCGGCGCGGTGACGGTGAATTCGGGCGGCGGGCCGGCCTCGACGCTGCGGCGCTGGACGTGGAGGCGGCCGCCCTCGACGCGGGCCGTGAGGTCCTCCTCCTCCAGCTCCGGCTCCTTCATCAGCCAGTGGGCGATGCGGCGCAGCAGCTCCTGGTGCGGCCCGCCGCCGTCATGGCCGCGGGACCAGAGCCAGATGTGGTCGGAGAGCATCATCGCGACCCGCCCCTCGCCGACCCGGTCGAGGATCAGCAGCGGCCCGCGGTCCGGCGTCTCCATCACCGCCATGCCCGCCCGCTGGTCGGCAAGCAGGTGGCGGTACCAGCGCCCCCAGGCCGGCTCGGGCGGCGGCGCCGACCCGGGCACGGCGGCGGCGGCGCCCCCCGGCGGCGGCGCGCCGGGCAGGCCCTCGGTGACCGGATGCCGGTTCCCGACCTCGCTGACCCGCGGACGGAACGGCCCCTCCACCACCGACGCGCTGCCGCCCAGGGGCCGCGCCGGCAGCACCTGGCCGAGCGGCGTCGCGGCGAGGCTGGCGGGGCCGACGAATTCCGGCCCCACATTGACGAGCAGCGCGCCGCCCCCGCGCACGTAGTCGGCGATGTTGCGCAGGTAGATCGGCGGCAGGATGCCGCGATTGGCGAAGCGGTCGAAGACGATCAGGTCGAAGTCGCGCAGCTTCTGCTGGAATAGCTCGCGCACCGGGAAGGCGATCAGCGCCAGCTCGTTGAGCGGCGTCAGGTCGTCCTTCTCCGGCGGACGCAGGATGGTGAAGTGGACCAGGTCCACGTTCGGATCGGCCTTGAGGATCCGGCGCCAGGTGCGCTCGCCGGCATGCGGCTCGCCGGAGATGAGCAGCACGCGCAGGCGGTCGCGCACGCCGTTGATGGTCACGACCTGGCGGTTGTTCAGTTCGGACACCTCGCCCGGCCGCGGCTCGGCGGCGATCTCGACGACGGTCGGGCCGCCGCGCTCGATCGGCACGGTGATGCGGTGTTCGCGGCCGATCGGCACGCTCTGCTGGCGCGGCGCCTGGCCGTCGCGGCGGACCGAGAGGCGCACCGCGCCCGTCGGATCGGCCACGCCGAGATCCTCGACGACGACGCGCAGCTCCACGCTGCGGCCGACGATGCCGAAGCCCGGCGCCTCGATCACGCGCACGCGCCGGTCGGTCTCGCCGGGGCGGCCGGGGAGCAGGACGTGGAAGGGCGCGTCGGTCGCGGGCTGTGCCGGCACGTCGTGCACCTGCCCGTCGGTCAGCGCGATCACGCCCGCGAGGCGGGCGCGCGGGATGTCGGCGAGCGCACGCTGAATGGCGGCGAACAGGCGGGTGCCCTGATTGCCGCCCTCGGGCGCGGTGACGGTGCGCAGCTCGAGTTCCGGCAGGCGCGCGGCGCGAGCCTCGAGCGCGGCCCGCGCCGCCTCGATCTGCGCGGCACGGGAACCGAGCCGGGCGGAAGCGGTCTGGTCCACGACGAGCAGGCCGATGTCGGGCCGGGTCTCGCGCGTCTCCTCGACGAGGCGGGGATTGGCGAGGGCGAGCAGCAGCAGCGCGAAGGCGGCGACGCGCCAGGCCGCGCCGCGCGCGCGCCGCCACAGCGCGGGGGCGAGGGCGAGCAGCCCGAGCACGCCGAGCGCGAGGAGCAGCCAGAGCGGCAGGACGGGGGCGAAGTCCAGCCCGGCGATGGCCTGGCGCATGTCAGCGGGCCTCCGCCCAGGCGAGCCGCACCCCGAACCCGAGGAAGGCGGCGCCAGCCAATGCGTTCACGCCCCGCGCGGCGCGCCGGTAGGCGATGGCGGCGCGCGGCCGCGCCAGGAAGGCGGCAAGCAGCGCGTACCAGGCGAGGCAGGTTCCGGCGAAGGCGAGGACCAGCGTCGCGCCCTCCACGAGGCTGGGATGCGGCGGCAGCGCCACCGCGAACAGGCTGCCGAACAGCGCCGCGGCCTTGGGATTGGCGAGGTTGGTGATCAGGCCGCGACGGAAGGCTTTCGCCGGGGCGGGCACGCCTCCCGCCGCAACCGTGGCCGCCGCCGCGTCCCCTCCGTTCCATGCGGCGCGCAGCATCCGCGCGCCGAGGAGGACGAGGTAGGCGGCCCCGATCAGCGTGACGATCCGGTAGAGCCACCCCGCCTGGGCGAAGAGCAGCGCGAGGCCGCACAGCGCCGCCGCCGCCCAGATCGCGATGCCGGTCGCCACCCCGGCGGCGCAGGCGAGGCCCGGCCGCCGCCCGCCCGACAGGGCCGCGTGCGAGACCGCGAGGGTGTCCGGCCCCGGCGTCGCCAGCGCGACGAGCCAGACCGGCATCAGCAATGTGAGCGCCTCCACCGGCCTCAATTCCCCAGCCGCTCGAGGATCGCCGGCACGTGCACCTGGTCGCCCTTGTAGTTGCCGGTCAGCGCGTACATCACGAGGTTCACGCCGAAGCGGTAGGCCAGCGTGCGCTGCCGCGCCCCGCCCGGGATCGCCGCGTAGGGATTGTTGCCGCGCGAGTCGATCGCCCAGGCCCCGGCCCAGTCGTGGCCGCCGATGATCACCGGCGAGACGCTGTCGTTCGCGCGGTCCACGTCGCGCGCCACCCAGACCGCGCCGCCCGCGAAGCGTCCCGGCAGATCGGAGAGCAGGTAGAAGGCGCGCTTGAGCACATGGTCCTCCGGCACCGGCGCGAGCGGCGGAATGGCGAGGTCGCGCGTCACGCGTCTCAGCGCCGCCCGCGCCCCGGGCGCGAAGCCCTCGCCCGAGCCCTCGCTGCGCGTGTCGAACAGGATGATGCCGCCGTAGCGCATGAAGGCGTTGAGCGCCTCGACGGCGCGCGCATCGGGCTGCGGCGCGTCGGGGGTCACGGCCCAGTAGAGCAGCGGATAGAAGGCGAGGTCGTCCTGCCCCGGCACCACGGCGACCGGCTCGGCGAGCGCCGCGGCGGTGCGGCGGTTCACGTAGTCCGACAGGCCGACGAGGCCGGCGCGCACCACCTCGTCCACCGAGGAATCGCCGGTCGCGACATAGGCGAGGCGCGTGGCGAGGGCCGCGGCCCCCTCCGGCCCGCCCGGCCCGCGCTGCGCCTGGGCCTGCATCGGCACGGCGGCGGCGAGCATCGCGAGCAGCAGGACGGCCGCGGTGGTCGCGCCCGCCCGGGCGGCCCGGCGAGAGGCAGAGGCGGCGGGCAGGAGCCCGCGGAGGACCAGCGAGATCAGCATGTCGAGCGCCAGGATCAGGAAGGCCGCGGCGAGCAGCCA
>JADGHI010000454.1 GCA_019689515.1 Acetobacteraceae bacterium
CGCCCGGGGCTTACCGGGCGCCCGTCTCGGTGGCTACTCGCTGCGGATGTTGGCCTCGCGCGCGATCTGCGTGTTCTCCTCCAGCTCACGCCGGATGCGCGCGTCGAACTCCTCCGGACCCTCGCCGTGGATGACGCCGCCCTGCTCGATGATCCGGCGGGCGATGGCGGGATCGCGCAGCAGGCCCTGCACGTCGCGCGCGATGCGCTCCACGATCGGGCGCGGGATGCCGGCGGGGCCGATGAATCCGTACCAGGGGCTGGTGTCGGGAATCTCAAATCCTTCCTCGCCCAGGGTCGGCACGTTCGGCAGGACCTCGACACGCTGCGGCGCGGCGATGGCGAGCGGGCGCAGCTTGCCGTCGCGGGCGAGTCCGATCGCGCCGGAGAGCGTGCTGAAGGTGGCCGGCACGCGCCCCGCCATCACGTCCTGAAGGGCCGGCGGCGCGCCGCGATAGGCGACGTGGGTCAGCTCGGCGCCGATCTTGCGGCGGAACATCTCGACCGCGAAGTGCCCCGAGGAGCCGTTGCCGGAGGAGGCGAAGGCCATGCCGGGCTGGCGCTGCGCCGCCTCCACGAGTTCGCGCGCGGTGCGGTAGGGCGAGTTCGGCCCCGTGAACAGGACCGTCGGCGAGCTGTAGATGTTGACGATCGGCGTGAAGTCCTTGAGCGTGTCGTAGGGCAGGCGCGCATAGACAGCGGCGTTGCTGGCGTGCGTGCTGGCGGCGAGGAAGATCGTGTAGCCGTCGGGCGCGGACTTGGCGACGACCTCGCTGGCGATGACCTGGCTGGCGCCGGGGCGGTTCTCGATGACGATGGGCTGGCCCCAGAGCCGCTGCAGCGGCTCCTGGAGCAGCCGGCCGGCGAAATCGGTCGGGCCGCCAGCAGGATAGCCGATGATCAGGCGGATCGGGCGGTTCGGCCAGTTGTCCTGCGCGCGCACGGCTGTCGGGGCCAGTGCGGCGGCGAGGGGCACGGTAAGCACGGTAAGCATGGAGCGGCGTGCGAGCATTTTTTGGTTTCCTCCGATTCGCTTTGGCCAACGGTGCGCACGTGACAGAAGCAGAAGGACCATCACGACGCGGGACGCGCCATGGTGGCCGGCTGCCATTCGCTTGCGCCCCAGAAGATCATGCCGCGCCACACTGCGGAGGTCAGCCAGGCGCTGCGTCCATCGGTACCAAGGTGACGCCTGCCGGCGTGCTCGGCTCCGCACAACTCGCCGTTGTGCTCATGCCGTGATGGCGCACCTGTTCGGACCGTACGCAATATCTCGCGTGCCGCCGGTCGGGGCCTTCGCTTCGGATGCAGGAGCGTCCGACAAGCCCCCCCTCTGGCATAGGGAGAAGCGCGACGGCCGCTGCCCAGGGCGGTGTCGGGAACGCCAATGCCCCGAAACCTCCCATGACTTCCCACGAACGGAACCCGGCATCGCCCGTCTCCGCTCTTCAGCCGGGGCCGGACCTCCATTCCCCGCGGCCGCACGGCCGGCCATCGCGACCCGTGCCGCGCCGCCGTTCCGGCTTGCGGCCTACTGGCACGCCAAACACTCCTCGTAATCCGTCGCGTTCCGCGCCCCTCCCTGCGCCGCCAAGGGCACGACCGCTTCCTTCGGCGCCGCGGCCGCCAGCACATCCCCCGCCAGCACCTTCTCGCTGATCGTGTCCGCACGCTGGATGCTCAGGCTGCGGCAGTAGTAGAGCGACTTCACCCCCTTCTTCCACGCCATCATGTGGATCTGGTGCAGGTCGCGCTTGTGCACGTTGGCTGGCAGGAACAGGTTCACCGACTGGCTCTGGCAGATGTAGGGCGCGCGGTCCGCCGCGTGCTCCACCACCCAGCGCTGGTCGAGCTCGAAGGCCGTCTTGAACACCGCCTTCTCGTGCTCGGTCAGGAAGTCGAGGTGCTGCACCGAGCCCTTGTTGACGGTGATGGACGTCCAGGTCTCCTCGTCGTCCCGCCCGTACTTCGCCAGCACGCGCTGCAGATAGGGGTTGCGGACGATGAAGCTGCCCGACAGCGTCTTGTGGTTGTAGACATTCGCCGCGATCGGCTCGATCCCGGGGCTCGCGCCGCCGCAGATGATCGAGATGCTCGCCGTCGGCGCGATCGCGAGCTTGTTCGAGAAGCGCTCCATGAAGCCGTACTCGGCGGCGTCGGGGCAGGGACCGCGCTCCTCGGCCAGGCGGCGGGAGGCCGCGTCCGCCTGCTCGCGGATGAACTTGAACATCCGCTTGTTCCAGACCTTCGCCACCACGCTCTCGAACGGCACGCCCTGCGACTGCAGGAAGGAGTGGAACCCCATCACGCCGAGCCCGACGCTCCGCTCCCGCATCGCGCTGTACTTCGCGCGGCTCATGGTGTCGGGCGCGCTGTCTATGAAGTCCTGCAGCACGTTGTCGAGGAAGCGCATCACGTCCTCGATGAAGCCCGGTTGATCCTTCCACTCGAACCACTTCTCGAGGTTCAGCGAGGAGAGGCAGCAGACCGCGGTGCGCTCCCGCCCGTGGTGGTCCACCCCCGTCGGCAGGGTGATCTCGGAGCAGAGGTTGGAGGTCTTCACCTCCAGCCCCGCCAGCTTGTGGTGCTCCGGCCGCGCCCGGTTCACGTGATCGGAGAAGACCAGGTAGGGCTCGCCGGTCTCGACCCGCGCCGTGAGGATGCGGATCCAGAGAGAGCGCGCGGGGATCTTGCGCACGATCGCGCCGTCCTTCGGCGAGACCAGCGGCCACTCCTCGTCCCGCTCCACCGCGCGCATGAAGGCGTCGGGCACCAGCACGCCGTGGTGCAGGTTGAGCGCCTTGCGGTTCGGATCACCCCCCGTGGGGCGGCGGATCTCGACGAACTCCTCGATCTCCGGATGACTGACCGGCAGATAGACCGCCGCCGAGCCGCGCCGCAGCGAGCCCTGGCTGATCGCGAGAGTCAGGCTGTCCATCACCCGGATGAAGGGGATGACGCCCGAGGTCTTGCCGTTGCGCCCGACCTTCTCGCCGATGCCGCGCAGGTTCCCCCAGTAGCTCCCGATTCCCCCGCCCTTCGCCGCCAACCAGACATTCTCGTTCCACAGGCCGACGATCCCCTCGAGGCTGTCGGACGCCTCGTTCAGGAAGCAGGAGATCGGCAGTCCCCGGGTCGTGCCGCCGTTGGAGAGCACCGGCGTGGCCGGCATGAACCAGAGCCGCGAGATGTAGTCGTAGATCCGCTGCGCGTGCGCCGAGTCGTCGCCATAGGCGCTGGCGACCCGCGCGAACAGGTCCTGGTAGCTCTCCCCCGGGAGCAGGTAGCGGTCGTCGAGCGTCCCCTTGCCGAACTCGGTCAGCAACGAATCGCGCGACCGATCCACCCGAACCTGACCGTGACCCTCCAGCTGGACGGCATCGAACACGTTGGCGCCCCCTTCAAACCCCGCCGGGCGCGAATCATGCCCGGCGGGCGGCTTCGGCACAAGATATTGCCCTGAACGCCCCGCGAGCCCACCAGATCGAGTGGCATTTCGGTCACGACTCATCGATCGGGTGCGGTCCGGTTACAAACCGCGGCGCCGCCTTCGACCTCCGCTGATGTCGGTCGGTCCGCCCATCGCCCGAGTCTCGCGCCGCCATCATCGCTGCGCCACCGCATCGTCGCCAGCGGCATGGCGGCACCTGCCCGCACGTCCACCGCCGGTCCGCCGTGCGGACCTCGCCAGGATGCCACTGCTTTCGTTGCGGTAGGGCGCTGGCCTTTCCCCTTCGCGCCGGGTACGGCCCGGCGCATTCTCGCCGCCGCCAGCTCCGGACGATCAGGAGATTGCACCCAATGACCTTTCCCCCGCTCCCACGCCGCCCCTTGC
>JADGHI010000010.1 GCA_019689515.1 Acetobacteraceae bacterium
GCGCCAGTGCAGCAGGTAGAGGTCGATGGTGTCCACGCGCAGGCGGCGCAGGCTGCGCTCGCAGGCCGCGGGCATGGCGCGGCGCGTGGCGTTGTGCGGGTAGACCTTGGAGACGAGGAAGACGCTCTCGCGCGGCCGGCCGGCGATCGCCTCGCCGACCACTTCCTCGGCACCGCCCTCGCCATACATCTCGGCGGTGTCGATCAGGGTCATGCCGAGGTCGAGGCCGAGGCGCAGGGCATCAACCTCCGCCCGGCGGTCGAGCCGGCGCTCGCCCATGTGCCAGGTGCCCTGGCCGAGGGCGGGGACCTCGGTTCCGTCGGGTAGTCGCACGGTCTTCATGCAGTGGCGTCTCCGGTCTGCCATACTGTCGGGATGATGACGAGCCGATCCGCGAACACCGCCGCCGCCTTCCTCCTGGCGTCGCTGCTCCCGATGCTCCCGGCCGTGGCCACGGCACAGACAACCGCCGCGCCGCCGCAGCAGCAAGTGGACGAAACGATCGGGACCTGGCACCTGCGCTGCGCGGTGGACCGCATGACCGACCGCGCCGATTGCGTGCTGCGCCACCGCGACTGGGTCGAGCCGCCCACGCCGGGCCAGGCCGGGCTGGCGCTCGAGGTGCAGAACCGCGGCGGGCAGCTCGTGCCGGTGGTCACGGCGCGCGACATGCCGCTGGAAGGCGCGGCGCGCGGCATCCTCGCGCTGACCGGCACCGCGCAGTTGCGCTTCCCGCCCAACCGGTTCTTCGAGATGCCCTGCGGGCTGGAGGGCCGCTCGCTGGTCTGCGCCCCGCGGCCGGGCGGCGACGCGGCACGCGCGGCAGAGGAGTTGCCAGGGGCAACGCGGGTGCTGTTGCGCATGGTGGGCCTTGGCACGGGTGGGGGGCCGCAGACCGAGCCGGTCGATCTGCCACTCACCGGGACGCGCGAGGCGTTGGCGCGGTTCCGGCAGCTCGCGCCGAATCCGCCGCCGCCTCCGCCGCCCCCGGGGGTCGAGGCACGCGAATTGGTGGAGCGGCTGCTGCGCCTGTTCGGCAACTAATCGGCGACTTAATCGGCGATTAAGGCGCGCGGCGGGGCGCTCCGGCACCGCCCCGCCGCCGCAAGCGGCAAGCGCCTCAGAAGCCGACCAGGTCGCCGCCCTTGAGCTTCAACATCGCGCGTGCCTCGGCCGGGGTCGCGATCTCCAGGCTCAGCTCCTCGAGGATGCGGCGGATCTTCGCCACCTGCTCCGCATTGGACGTCGCCTGCTTGCCCCGGCCGATCCAGAGGCTGTCCTCGAGCCCGACGCGGACATTGCCGCCCATCATCCCCGCCATCGTGCAGAGCGGCATCTGGTGCCGGCCCGCGGCGAGAACGGACCAGACATAGGCATCGCCGAACAGCCGGTCCGCCGTCTCCTTCATGAACAGCAGGTTGCGCGGCTCGGCGCCGATGCCGCCGAGGATGCCGAAGATCGTCTGCACGAAGAGCGGCGGCTCCACCACCTTGCGGTCGAGCATGTGGGCGAGGTTGTAGAGGTGGCCCATGTCGTAGCACTCGAACTCGAAGCGCGTGCCGTGCGCCTTGCCGAGCCGCTCGACGATCTGCTCGATGTCCTGGAAGGTGTTGCGGAAGATGAAGTTGGTGGTGCCCTCGAGGTAGGGCTTCTCCCAGTCGTACTTGAACTTCTTCACCCGCGCGGCGCTCGGCGCGATGTTGAAGTTCATCGAGCCCATGTTGAGCGAGCACATCTCGGGCTTCGCCAGCAGCGGGGCGGCGAGGCGCTCGTCGAGGCTCATGCCGAGGCCGCCGCCGGTGGTGATGTTGATCACCGCGTCGGTGGACTGCTTGATGACCGGCAGGAACTGCATGAACACCGCAGGGTCGGGCGTCGGGCGTCCGTCCTTGGGGTCGCGGGCGTGCAGGTGGATGATGGCGGCGCCGGCCTCGGCCGCGGCGATGGACTGCTCGGCGATCTGCTGCGGCGTGATCGGCAGGTAGTCGCTCATCGAGGGCGTGTGGATCGCCCCGGTGACGGCACAGCTGATGATGACCTTGGACATGGCGGCCTCGCCTCTCCTCCGGCTGAGGGGTCAATTCTGCCGCGCGCGGCGCCGCGCCGGAAGGGGGCGCGGCGCGGGCCGCCCCCTCCTACGGCGTGAGGCGCAGCGACGTGGCCAGGGTGTACTCGTCCGAGCGCGGCGCATAGGTGAAGCCGCGCCGCGTCGCCCAGATGTTCACCTGATGATGGATCGGCAGCACCGGCGCGTCCTCCATGGCGATCCGCATGGCCTCGCGCCAGAGGCGAATGCGCTCCTGCTGGTCGAGGGAGACGACGGCGCGGGAATAGAGCTCGTCCACCCGCGGGTTGGAGTAGCCGTGACGGTTCACCGTGCCCCAGCCTCGCGCGCGGTCCTCGGTGAGCAGCACGGGGGCGAAGATGTTGTTGGGTTCGTAGGCGCTGCTCTGCCATCCGGTCAGCGCGGCGCTGAAGGCGCGCTGGGCGGAGCGCGGGAAGAACACGGTGGAGGGCATCGCCTCGACCCGCATGCGGATGCCGATGCGCTCCCAGTACTGGGCGATGGCCTGCAGGATCTTCTCGTCGTTCACGTACCGGTCGCTCGGGCCGGCGAGGGCGAGGCGGAAGCCGCCGCCCCAGCCCGCCTCGGCCAGGAGCTGCCGGGCGCGCGCGGGGTCGTAGGGGTCGGGCCGCAGCTCAGGATCGGCGACGCCGAGGCCGATCGCCTGCATCTGCCCGGCGGGGACCGACTGTCCCTCCATGATGTTGCGCCGGATCGCCTCGCGATCGATCGCGAGGGAGAGGGCGCGGCGGACGCGAACATCCTTGAGCGGATTGCGGTCCATCGGCCGGCCGTCGAGATCGGCCACGCCCGGCGAGGCGTCGCGCGAGACGTCGAGCGAGAGGTAGATCAGCCGCGTGCCCGGGCTGCGCCAGACGGCGATGTTGGGATCGCGCTCCAGCATCGCGACGTCGCGCGGCGGGACGATCTCGATGAGCTGCACGTCGCCCGCGCGGAGCGCGGCGACGCGCGCGCTGTCATTGGCGATGACGCGGAACGTCACGCGCGACCAGGGCGAGGGCTCGCCACGCCAGGAGGGGTTGCGCTCCAGCACCACGCGCTCGCCCTGGACGTATTCGCGCAGGCGGAAAGGCCCGCTGCCGATGGCGGCACGGCCGGCGTTGAAGTCGGCGGTCGTCGCCTCGCGCGCGATGCGCTCGGGCACGATCATCACCGGTGGGATGTTCTCGGGGAGCAGCGGCGCCGGGCCGTTGGTGAGAAGGCGCACCGTGTGGGGCCCGGCCGCTTCCACCGTGCGCACCTGCTGGACGTAGATGGTGAGCCGCCCGGGGCTGTTCGGAACGTTGGGCAGTCGCGCGATCGTGGCGGCAACATCCGCGGCCGTCACCGGCTGGCCGTCGGAAAAGCGCGCCTCCGGATGGAGGTGGAAGTCCCAGCCGGTGCCGTCGGGCAGGATCTCCCAGCGCGTCGCGAGCGCCGGGATGGTGCGGCTCTGCTCGTCGCGCCAGACCAGCGGCTCGAACACATGCTGCTGCACCATGAAGGAGGGGGAGTGGGCGAAGAAGTGCGGATCGAAGCTCGCGGGCGGCGCGCCGAGGGCGATGGTCACCTCGCGCCCGGGCGGCGATTGCGACTGTCCTGCCGGCTGCGCGGTCGCGGACAAGGCGCAGGCGCCAAGCAGAAGCGCTGCGCGCGCGATGGTGGCGAAGGCGGCGTGGATGCGCATGACGACCTCCCTGGCTGCCTTGGATCGGCCAGGCCGCGCACCAGGGGTCCGGGTGCGGCCCGGCGATCCGGGCAACGATAAGGCTCGCGCCATCCGGCCGGCCAGCGGAATCCGTGCAAGACGCAGCAGACAAGCGTTCGGGGATCCGCCCCGCCGGCGGGGCCTTGCCGGCCAGGCGCGGCGCGGCGAGGCTCCCGTCCCATGCTCTCCGGTACGGTCTTCGCCCTGGTGCTCACCGGCGCGGCGCTGCATGCGGCCTGGAACGTCGCGGTGCGCGGCGCACGCGACCAGCGGCGCGAGGCTGCGCTGGTGGTGGCGGGGGGTGCGCTGCTCTCGGCGCTCGCCCTGCCCTTCCTGCCGCTGCCGCGGGCGGCGGCCCTGCCCTGGCTGATGGGCTCGGTGGCGCTGCATGTGGTCTATTTCGTGCTGGTGGCGGAGGCCTATGCGCGCGGGGCGGTGGCGCTCGCCTATCCGCTGATGCGTGGCGTGGCGCCGGTGCTGACGGCGCTCGCCGCCTGGCCGATGTTCGGCGAGGGGCTGCCCACGCAGGGATGGCTCGGCGTCGGCGCCGTGTGCGGCGGCGTGCTGGTGCTCGCGCTCGGCCGGCGCGCGGCGGATGGGACGGGGGCCGCGGTCGGGTTCGCGCTCTCCAATGCCGCGGTGATTGCCGCCTACACCTTGGTGGACGCGGCGGGGGCGCGCGCCTCGGGCCATGCGGTGGCGTACACGCTGTGGCTGTTCGTGCTGATGGCGGTCCCGACCGTGCTGCTCCTGCTGCGCTTCCGGCTCGTGGCGCCGCGCGGCGCGGAGGCCGCGCGCGCGCTGGGCGGCGGGGCGGCGAGCGTCGCGGCCTACGCGCTGGCGCTGTGGGCGATGGCGCTCGCGCCGGTCGCGGCGGTGGCGGCACTGCGCGAGACCTCGACGTTGTTCGGGCTGGTGCTGGCGCGGCTGGCGCTCGGCGAGCGGCCCGGCTCGGCAGGCTGGGCCGGGGCGGCTGCGATCGCGGCGGGCGCGGCGCTGATCCGGCTGGCGTGAGGCGTTCCTAGCCGCGTGCCGCCAGCGCGCGGAGTGCGCCGAGCTCGACCTTGCCGAGCGCGGTGCGCGGCAGCGCCTCCACCACGACCACGTCGCGCGGGTGCTTGAAGCGCGCGATCCGGCCCTCGAAGTGCGCGAGCACGGCCTCGCGCGAGAAGCCCTCGCCGGGGACGACGACGGCGACCGGCACCTCGCCCCAGCGCGGGTCCGGGCGGCCGCAGACCGCGCCTTCGCGCACGCCTGGGGCTGTGCGCAGGACGCGCTCGACCTCGGCGGGGTAGATGTTCTCGCCGCCGGAGATGATCACGTGCTTCAGGCGGTCGGTGAACCACCAGCGGCCGGCCTCGTCCACATGGCCGATGTCGCCGGTGGCGAACCAGCCACCCTCGGTCGTGGCGGGCCGATCGGGCCAGTAGGCGCGCAGCACGGAGGGGCCGCGGACCTGGATCTCGCCGCGCCCCCCGGGCGGAAGCGGGCGGCCCTCAGCATCCACGACGCGGCATTCGGCGTGCAGCGCGGGACGGCCGATGGAGCCCGGGGCAGCGATGGCCTCGTCGCGCAACTGGTAGATCGCGATAGGACTGGTCTCGGTCGCGCCATAGACCTGCTGGACGGGGATGCCGCGGGCGTGGAAGGCCTCGATCAGCGGGAGCGGCACCTCGGAGGAGCCGGCGCCGACCGCGCGCAGCGAGGAGAGATCGGCCGCGGCCCAGCCCGGATGCGTGACCAGCGCCTGCATCACCGCGGGCACGAGCAGCGACAGCGTCGGCCGGTCGCGCGTGCAGGAGTCGAAGAAGGCGGCAGGATCGAAGCGCGGGTGCAGCACGACCTCGGCGCCAGCGTAGAGCGCGGGCAGGGTCTGGATGTTCAGCCCGCCGACATGGAACAGCGGCAACACGGTGAGCACACGGTCGGCGGGCGAGAGCGCGTGCATGTGCACGCTGTTGAGCGCGTTGAACAGCAGCGCGCGCTGGTCGAGCACGGCGCCCTTCGGCCGGCCCGTCGTGCCGGAGGTGTAGACGAGGAGGATCGGGTCGGACTCCTCGCCCGCCGGCGCCGGCGCGGGGCCGTCGGCGCGCTCCGCCTCCGCATCGAAGAGAGCGCAGCCCTCCGGGGTGACCGCGCGGGCGGCGTCGGCGTGCTCGCGCGTGGCGGCGAGCAGGCGGGCGCCGGAATCCTCCAGCATGAAGCGCAGCTCGGGCGGGGCGAGGCGCCAGTTCAGCGGCACCTGGATCGCCCCGAGCCGGGCGCAGGCGAAGAGCAGCACGATCTGCGCGGGATGGTTCAGGCCGAGGAAGGCCACCCGGTCGCCGCGCCGCACGCCGCGCGCGGCGAGGGCAGCGGCGGCACGAGCGATGTCGCGGGCGAGGGCAGCGTAGGTGATGACCTGCCCCTCGAAGCGCAGCGCGGGGGCATCGGGCGTATGGTCGTCGTGGCCTTCGATCCAGCGCCCGATCATCAATCGGTCTCGCCCTTTTCGTAGAGGCAGTCGCGCCCCAGCCGGTCGAGGCACAGCTCCGCCGTCCAGGGCAGCATCAGCGAGCCGCAACGGGCGTCGCGGTAGATGCGCTCCAGCGGCAGCGACTTCAGCATGGACTGGCCGCCGCAGGTGCGGATGGCGAGCGCGGCCAGCGCCTGCGCGTTCTCCATCACCGTGTACTGCGCCGCCCAGGCGCGCATCACCTGGTCCTTGGAGGGGGCGGGGCCGGCCTCGGCGATGGCCTGGAACCAGATCGCCTTGGTCTGCTCCAGCATCACCTTCATCTGCGCGACGGCGATCTGCTTGGTGGGGTACATGCGGCGCTTCACCGGCGGCATGCCGGGCCACTCGCCGCGTAGATAGGCGATGGTGAAGTCGAAGGCCGCCTGGGCAAGGCCCATATAGGTCGGCGAGAGCGTCAGGAACATGTGCGGCCAGCGCGTTGCCGCCTGGAAGTAGCAGCCGGGCGGCATCAGCGCGGCGTCCTCCTCCACGAACACGTCCTTGAACAGCAGGTCGCGCGAGACCGTGCCACGCATCCCGAGCGGGTCCCACTCGCCGACGACGGAAACCCCCGGCGCCTTCGCCGGGATGGCGAGATAGAGCGTGTCGCGCCGCGACAGGCCCTCGCCCTCGCGCGTCTCGGTGCACAGCACGCCGTAGTAGTCGGCATGGCCGGCGAGGCTGGCGAAGATCTTCTTGCCGTTCACGAGAAAGCCGCCCGCCACGCGCCGCGCCGTGGTGCCGAAGGCGACGGTGCCGGCCGCCGCGGCGCCGCCCTCCGAGAAGGGCTGGGCGTAGATGGCGCCGTCGCGGAGGATGCGGCCGTAGTGGATGGCGCGGCGGCGGCGGTGCTCGGCGCGCGTCACCGCGTCCATCTCCAGATCCTCGGTCAGCGCGCCGGACCAGAGGGTGGAGCAGACATGCATGTTCCAGGTGAGCGCCGTCGCGCCGCAGTAGCGGCCCATCTCCGCCGCGACGAGGCAGTAGGCGCGGAAGCCCGCACCGGCGCCGCCCTCCTCCTTCGGAATGCAGAGCGAGAGGAAGCCTTCCCGGTGCATGTCGCGGTAGTTCTCGGTCGGGAAGGACGCCTCGCGGTCGTGGCGCGCCGCGCGCGGGGCGAGCGCCCGGCGGCCGAGGTCGCGCGCCTTCGCGGTCCATTCGGCCTCGAATTCCGTCAGGCGGAAGGCGGCGGGGTCGAACATCGGCGCGTCGGCGGCGGCCGTGGCGGGCGCGGTCATCGGGTCAGGACTCCGCGGTTGGCGGGCGGGAGGACTCGGCGCCCTCGCGCACCGCACGCAGGAAGCCCCGCACCGCCGCGTTGAAGGCGGCCGGGTATTCCAGATGCGCGAGGTGCCCCGCGCCCGGCAGCACGATGAGCCGCGCGCCGCGGATCGCCTTCGCCATCCGCTCCATGGTGCGCGGCGGCGCCAGCGGATCGCGCTCGCCGGCAAGCAGCAGGGTCGGCGCGGCGATGCGGCCGATCGCGTCGCGGCGGTCGAAGGTGGTGAGGCAGCGGACGGTGGCGCGGTAGGCCTCCGCCGGCACCGCCGCCATCGCGGCGATCGCGGCCTCGGCCGCGCCCGGCGGCGCATCGCGGCCGAGCATGGCGGGCAGCGTCTCGGCCGCCAGCGCCGCCATGTCCTTGCCGGCGTCGAGCGGCGCCAGGCGCTCCGCGAGGAAGCGCTCGGCGAAGGAGGGATCGCGCCCGCCGAAGGCCGGCGTGGTGGCGTAGAGCACCAGGCCGCGCACGCGCTCCGGGAAGGCCAGCGCGAATTCCTGCGCCAGCATGCCGCCGATGGAGTGGCCGAGCAGGTCGGTGCGCGCGATGCCCTCCGCGTCAAGCCGCGCGGCGAGCGCCTCCGCCCAGGCGGGGAAGCTCGTCTCGCGCAGCAGCGGCGTGCCCGCATAGCCCGGAAGCGGCCAGTCCAGCACCGGCGCGGGCGCGAGGGCGGGCAGAGCCGGTCCCCAGGCCGCGCCGCCGATGCCGTGCAGCAGGACGACGGGAACGTCGGTCACGACACGAGCCTCCCATCCACGACCACGGCCTCACCGTCGAGGGCGATGGTGGTGCGGAACACCGGGATGTCGAAATGGCCCTCGGTGAAGCGCCCGGCGAACTCGTTGGCGCCGGTGGAGAACAGGAAATTGCCGGCGACGCAGCGGAGCTCCGTGCCGTTGGTGTCGCGCTTGTCGTACATCGCCAGCGCCTCGTAGCGCGCGCGCTCGTTCATGCCCCAGCCGACATGGGAGACGGCGTAGGCCGACCGGTCGCCCCAGGCGGCAAGATAGCGGCGCATCATCTCGGCGTCCGTGCCCTCGCCCTCAATCGCGGTGATGTGGTCGCGCTCCAGGGTGAGGCGCACCGGGTGCTCGAGGTAGCGCTTGAAGGTGAGGTTCACGTCGCCGGCGTCGAGCACCAGCCTGCCCTCCACGCTGTCGGCGCGCGGGAAGCTGACGACAACGCCGCCGGGCCAGTGCGCGACGGTGCCGGGACGGTCGCACCAGCCCCAGACGCCGGCGGTCACGGCGCCTTCCAGCGAGATGCGCAGGTCGGTGCCGGTGGCGGAGGTCACGGTCATCGTCTTCGCCGCGCGGACGCGTTTGACCGCAGCCTTCACGCGCGGCTCCAGCGCCGGATCGGGCACCAGGCGCTCCAGCGCCTCCGGGTGCTCGTTGCTCACCATCATCACGCGCGCGCCGGAGGCGAGGATCTCCTTGAGCTCCGGTGCGTGCAGCAGGCCCTCGACCGTGAGGTCCACGACGAGGCCCGAGGCCTTCAGCGCGGCAAGCGCCCCCGGATGGCCGCGCAGCGCGCGCGAGGCGCCGGTGGAGCGCACCGGGGCCGGCGCGGTCTGCGGCGGCGTCGGCACGACGCAGCGGAAGGGACGGCAGCCGAGCCGCAGCGCCGCGAGCTCGGCGAGATCCACGTTCAGCGCGCGGCTCTGGCTCTCGGCCAGGAGACAGACAGGTTCGTCGCGGCCGGCCTTGCAGAGGCGGAGGACGGCCTCGAAGGCCTCGATCCACTGCGCCTCGATGCGGCGGTCCTGGGTCAGCACGGCGGAGGCTCCTCGAAGGGAGTTGAGCCTGGCACGGACCGGGTCCGCATGAAACGGCATTATTTCCGGCCTCCCGATGCGGCACGGGCGTCGTTATCGTAGCGCCGTGCCTCCTCCGCCGCGCCCGCAGCCGCTCCGGACGGCTGACGTGACCCCCGCCCAGGCGCCGCTCTCCGCGGTGCAGCCGGCGCGGCGCTTCGTGGACGACTACCTGTTGTCCCTGCTGGCGCGCGCCTCGCATGTCGTCTCGGCGGAGTTCCACGCGCGGCTCCGGGCCCGGGGCGTGGGAGTGCCGGTCTGGCGCGTGCTCGCCACGCTATCCGGCTTGCCGAAGGAGCAGGGCGAGACGGTGACGGGCCTCGCCAACGCCTGCCTTCTGCAGCAGCCCACCATGACCAAGGTGCTGGACCGGATGGAGCGCGACGGCCTGGTGCGCCGCCACGCCGACCAGCAGGACCGCCGCGTGGTGCGCCTGACCCTGACGCCGCGCGGCGAGGCGATGACGGCGGAACTGCTCGTCGCCGCGCGGGCGCATGAGGCGGAGGTGCTGGCGCGCCACCCGCCGGAGGAGGTCGAGGCACTCAAGGCCCTGCTGCGCGACATGATCGCGCGCCAGGACCGGGCGCGGCGCTGAGCGGCGCGGGCGGGATCGTGGCGAAGCGGAAGGCGGCCACGTCCGCGCTGCTGGGCGCTGCCGCGATTCTCGGGGCTGCCCTGACAACGCTTGTCATGCCGATCCGGCCAGCCGCGGCGGAGGAGCCGGTGCCTGATTGCTCCGCACGCGCCATCGCGCGGACCCGCGCGGCCTTCCAGGCGGCCTATGACGCACGCGACTACGCCGCCGCGAGCGCCATCATCGCCCCGCTCTGGGAGGCCTGCGTGCGGGACCGCCCGGCCGCCCCGGCGCTCGGCGCGGCGATCGCCAGCGACTACGCCATCGCCGCCCATCGCACGGGCGATGACGAGCTCTGCCTCGACCTCCTGCTTGACTATGCCCGTCCGCCCGGCGCGACGGTCGCCGGCAGCGCGCGGCTGCCCGCCGCGCTGCGCCGGGCGATCGACCACAACATCGGCCTCTGCCGTGTCCGCGCCTGCGCCTCGCAGATGAGCGCGGCCTGCGCCTCACTGCGCATCCTCGAGCAGTCGGCGCGGCTGGTCGGACCGGAATTCCGCGCCGCGCCCTGTGGCTTCGGGGTGGAGGGGGCGACGGCGAGCGTGGCCCTGCCATCGGCCAGTGGCGCCAGGGCGGAGGCCCGCTGCCTCGCCCTGCTGCCGCCGGAACTGGCGGAGGTGAGCCTCGGAGAACGCGAGGGGGGCGATCCGGCGAGGGTCTGCCCACGCGCGGTGCTTGCGCGGCGAGGCAGCACCGGGGAAGGACGGGTGCGGACGGAGCCGGTGGCGCTGCCGGACCACAGCTTCCTCCGCGACACGGGCCTCTGCTGCGCCGAGGTCGAGCTGACCGTCGCGCCCGATGGCCGCGTGGCCGCGACCCCGGTGGAGAATCCGCCGGAACACTGCCTGTCCGGCCATCGCACCGACGTGCTGCAGGACGTCTTCGCCCTGCGAGGGACGAAGCTGGTGCTGCAACGGCATCTCGGGGCGCGGTCCACGCCGCCGGCCGAAGCCGCCGCCGCCACGGGGCGTTGAGTCGCGCGAACACAGGCCGGGAGAGGGCCAGGGGCCATGCCACCCATGCATGTGCTGAGGCGCATCGCTCTGATCCTCGCCGCGGTCGTCGCGGTGGTGCGGATGATGGTGGCGCTGAGCGGCCACTGACGCCTCGCGGCCCTGCTGCTCCCTTGCGCGGAGCCGCGCAGGGCCGGAGGCTGTGCCGCTGTGGCCAGGATGGGAGCGCGTCGCATGAAGGTCGGCGTCATCGGTCTCGGCAGCATGGGCATGGGCGCGGCGCTGAGCTGCCTGCGGGCCGGGCTCAAGGTGACGGGCTGCGACCCGCGCGAGGCGGCGCGGACGGAATTCGCTGCCGCCGGCGGCAAGGCGGTGCCGGGCGCGGCGGAGCTGCCGCAGGGCACGCAGGCGGTGGTGGTGCTCGTGGTCAACGCGGCGCAGGCCGAAGCGGCGCTGTTCGGCACAGAGGGCTGCGCCGGGCGGCTGGCGCCGGGCGCGGTGGCGATCTGCTCGTCCACGATGGCGCCGGACGACGCACGGCGGCTGGCGGCGATGGCGGAGGCCCGCGGGCTGCTTTGGCTCGACGCGCCGGTCTCCGGCGGCGCGGCGAAGGCGCGCGAGGGAGCGATGACGGTGATGGCCTCCGGCCCGCCGGCGGCCTTCGCGGCCGCGCAGCCGGTGCTGGACGCGATCGCGACGAAGGTCTGGCGGCTCGGCGATGCGCCGGGGATCGGCGCGACGGTGAAGGTGGTGCACCAGCTCCTCGCCGGCGTGCACATCGCGGCCGCGGCGGAGGCGATGGCGCTCGGCATCCGCGCCGGGGCCGATCCGCGCACGCTCTACGAGGTGGTGACGAGCGCGGCGGGCAATTCCTGGATGTTCGAGAACCGCATGGCGCGCGTGCTGGAGGGCGACGACGCGCCGCGCAGCGCGGTGGACATCTTCGTCAAGGACCTCGGCCTGGTGACCGAGATGGCGCGGTCGCTGGACTTCCCCGTGCCGCTCGCGGCGCAGGCGCAGCAGCTCTTCACCGCAGCGCGGGCGCTTGGGCAGGGCGGCAAGGACGACGGCTTCGTGATCCGGGTCTGGCAGGCGCTGACGGGAATCGCGCTGCCGGGAGAGGGCGACGGGCGGTGAGGCGCGCGGCGCGCATGCAGGGCGGCGCTCCGCCCGCGCGCGCCAGACGCCCGCGCGTCAGGACGAACCGCCAGCCGCGCCCGATCGTGGCAGGTGCACGGCGAGCCAGACCGTGTCGCAGGCCGGGTCGGTCCAGGCGACGCGATGGCGGCAGCCGGCCGGCAGGATCGCCCAGTCGCCGGGACCGAGCCGCTGCTCGCTGCCGTCAGCGAAGCCGAGCGCGGCGGCGCCTTCGAGGACCAGCACGAATTCGGTCCAGTCCTGCTCGTACCAGAAGCCCGGCGGGCTCGCCGCGCCGCGCGAGACGATGCGCTCGACGCGGGCGCCGGCTTCGGCGAGGAGGTCGGTGAAGACCTCCGCACCCGGCAGCGGGCGCGCGCCCTCGGCGAGGCGTCCGAAGCGGGGTGGCGATGGGGCGGCGCCGTTCATCGCGGGACGCGGAGCGCCGCCTCCACCGCCGCAGCGACGGCGAGGAGCCGCGCATCGCCCATGCGCTCGCCCATCAGCATCAGGCCGACGGGCGGCTCGCCCGGCTCGTGGCAGGGCAGGCTGATCGCGCAGCGGTCGAGGAAGTTGGCGACCGTGGTGTTGCGCAGCAGCAGCAGGTTGATGCGGTTGTACTCCTTCTCGTCCTCGACCTCGGCGAGGGCGGGCGGGACGACCGGGCAGGTCGGCGTGATCACCGCGTCGAAGGGCGCGGTGCGCGGGGCGATGGCGGCGATGATGCGCGCGCGGTCCTCACGCAGCTTGATGTAGTCGGCGGCGGAGAGGCGCTCGCCGCGCCGGATGCGGGCGAGGATGCGCGGGTCGTAGCGGTCGGCGCGCTCGGCGATCAGGCGGCGGTGCCAGGCCCAGGACTCGCTCGCGGCGAAGCCGCCGGTCGCGTTGGCGGCGGAGATGTCGGCGAGCTCGGGCAGGTCGAACAGCTCGACGCGCGCGCCGGCGACGGAGAGGCGCGCGAGGGTCCGCTCGAACACCCGCGCCACGGTCGCGTCGAAGTCCTCGGTCATGTAGGTGCCGCGCGGGATGCCGAGGCGCAGGCCGCCGAGCGGCGCGGGCACCAGCGGCGCCGGGTCTTCCTCGCCGGCCATCAGCGCGTCGAGCAGCGCGCAGTCGGCGACGGTGTTGGCGAGCGGCCCGACCGAATCGAGCGATGGCGCGAGGGGGAGCACGCCCGCGAGCGGCACCCGCGCCGCCGTGGGCTTGAAGCCGACCACGCCGCACATCGCCGCCGGCACGCGGCAGGAGCCGCCGGTGTCGGTGCCGAGGGCCGCGAGGCCCATCCCGTCCGCCACCGCGACCGCGGTGCCGGAGGAGGAGCCGCCCGGCAGGCGCCCGGTGGCACGGTCCCAGGGACTCTTCGGCGTGCCGTAATGCGGGTTCACGCCGAGGCCGGAGAAGGCGAATTCCGTCATGTTGGTCCGACCGAGCGCGACGAAGCCCGCGCGCATCAGGCGCATGACGGCGGGCGCCGTGGCCGTCGCCGGCGGTGCGTCGTCGAGCACGACGCTGCCCGCGCGCGTCCGCTCGCCGGCGATGTCGAACAGGTCCTTCACGCCGATCGGGATGCCGGCCCAGGGGCTCGGCGCGCGGCCGGCGGCGCGCAGCGCGTCCAAGGCGCGCGCCTGCGCCCGTGCCGCATCGGCCGCCACCGTGATGTAGGCGCGCGCGCCCTCGCCGGCCGGGTCGGCGATACGTGCGAGCGCCGTCTCCACCAGCGCCTCGGCGGTGACGCGGCCGGCGGCGAGCGCGTCGGCAGCCTCGGCGATCGTCCGGATCTGCGTCGCGGCGATGGCGGCGTCCTTGGCGGGCATGCGAGCGGTCCTCCCCCTGCGTGACGGGCGCGATGCTGGCCGCCCGGTTCGCCGGCCGCAAGCGGGCGAACCGGGCGGCTGCCGCCTCGGCATTGCGGCGGTGCCATGCGTCCGCCTCCCTTGCGGAGCGTGCGCCGGAGGGCTCCTATGCGGCCATGCCCGATACCGAGAGGAAGCCCGTTCCGGCACGGCCCGCCTCCACCGTGCTGCTGCTGCGCGACGGCGCGGAGGGTCTGGAGGTCTTCATGGTGGTCCGCCACCGGCAGATCGAGTTCGCCTCCGGCGCGCTCGTCTTCCCCGGCGGCCGCGTGGACCCCGGCGACCACGCGATCGCCGAGGCGCTGCCGGGGCTCGGGCCGCCCGAGGTGGGCGCGCTGCGCATCGCGGCGGTCCGCGAAACCTTCGAGGAATGCGGCGTGCTGCTGGCCCGGCCGCGCGGCGCGGCGGAGCTGGTGGATGCCGCGCGCCTCGCCAGGATCGAGGCCGAGCACCGGGCGGCGCTGTGCCGTGGCGAGCGGCCTTTCGCAGAGATCCTGGCCGCCGAGGACCTGGTACCGGCGGCCGATTGCCTGACCTATTTCGCGCACTGGATCACGCCCGCCTCCCGCCCGAAGCGGTTCGACACGCATTTCTTCCTCGCCGCCGCGCCGCCCGGCCAGGCCGCGATGCATGACGGCAACGAATCGGTCGAATCGCTCTGGATCCGCCCGGCCCAGGCACTGGCGGAAACCGATGCCGGCCTGCGCAAGCTCGTCTTCGCGACGCGGCTGAACCTGATGAGGCTCGCCCGCTACGCGACGGCGCAGGAGGCCTTCGCCGATGCGGCCGCGACGCCGGTCGTGACGGTGCAGCCGGAATCCGTGGAGACGCCCGAGGGGCGGATGCTGCGCATCCCTTCCGCGGCGGGCTACGGCGGGGAGCTGTTCCCGGCGCTCGACCCGCCGGCGATGTGATCCCCTCGCGCGCTCTGCGGTCGCCGCCCGCCGCGGAACCCTGGCGGTGGGCCGGCGATGGGGTGGATCGCTGGTGCGGCAAGGGAGGCATGCGATGGACCGGAAGGTCGCCCTGGTGACGGGCGCGGCACGCGGCATCGGCCTCGGCGTGTCCGCGCGCCTGGCGCGCGAGGGCTGGCATGTGGTGATGGCCGACCTCGACCCGCCCCTGGCGCCGCCGCCCGGCAGCGTGCGCGCGGCGCGTGCCGATGTCGGCGACCCGGCGGCTGTGGAGGCGCTGGTCGCCGGCCTGCGCGCGGAGGAGGGACGGCTCGACGCCCTGGTCTCCAACGCCGGCATCATGATCCGCAAGCCGATCCGCGAGTTGAGCGTCGCGGAATGGTCGCGGGTGCTCGCGACCAATCTCAGCGCGACCTTCCTCCTGGTGCGCGCGGCGGAGGATCTGCTGCGCGCCGCGCGTGGCGCCGTGGTCACCATCGCCTCCACCCGCGCGCACCAGTCGGAGCCACATACCGAGGCCTACGCCGCGTCGAAGGGCGGGCTCGTCGCGCTGACCCATGCGCTGGCGATCAGCCTCGGCCCGGAGGTGCGGGTGAATTGCATCAGCCCGGGCTGGATCCACACCCAAGGCGAGGTGCTGCGCCCGGAGGATCACGCGCAGCACCCCGCGGGCCGCGTCGGCCGCGTCGAGGACGTGGCCGCGCTCGTCGCCTGGCTGATCGGGCCCGAGAGCGGCTTCGTCACCGGGGCGGAGTTCATCGTGGACGGGGGCATGACCCGGCGGATGATCTACGCGGAGTAGCAACGGCATCCCGTGGACGGGTTGGCGACGACGGGCCTTCGACCTAGCCTTGGGCATGTCTGCCTCGGAGTGGGAATTGAGCGATCCGATCCGCCGCGCCGCCCCCGGAGGACCACCGGCTTGAGCACTGTTGCCCCGCCAATCCCGCTGCTCACCGAGAGCCTGCGCGCCTGGCGCATCGCCGGCGAGGTGCGGGCGGAGGCCGACGGCGCGGTGCTGGTCGTCGCCGGCGGGCAGCGGCTGCGGATCGAGCCGCCGCCGCCCGGCCTGCCCTTCCGCTGGATGGTGGTGAGCGGAACGCGCAGCCGGGGCGCGACCTCCCTCTCCTCACTGCTGCGCGTGCTGCACGCGGCGCTCGACCCGGACTACGAGGGAAGCCGTCTCCGCATCGCAGAGCCGCTGCTGCCGCCACCGCCGCCGGGCGGCGAAGGGGATGCCGCGCCATGATCCCGGTTTCCGTCCTCACCGGCTTCCTCGGCAGCGGCAAGACGACGCTGCTCTCGCATCTCCTGCGCCGGCCGGAATTCGCGCGCACGGCGGTGGTGATCAACGAGTTCGGCGAGGTCGGCCTCGACCACGACCTGGTGGAAACGAGCGACGAGAGCTTCGTCCAGCTCCAGACCGGCTGCCTCTGCTGCACGATCCGCGGCGACCTGGTGCGCACGCTGGACGACCTTCTCCAGCGGCGCGACGCCGGCACAGTGCCGCCCTTCGAGCGCGTGGTGGTCGAGACGACCGGCCTCGCCGACCCGGCACCGATCCTGCACGCGCTGATGACCGATCCCATCGTCGCCGGGCGCATGGCGCTGGCGGGCGTCGTCGCGACCGTGGACGCGGTGAACGGCGCCGGCACGCTGGAGCGCCATCGGGAGTCGGTGAAGCAGGTGGCGGTCGCCGACCGGCTGGTGCTGACCAAGACCGACCTACCCGAAGCCTCGCCGGAGGCGCTGCGCACCCGCCTCGCCGCGCTCAACCCCGCTGCGCCGGTGCTGCGGGCGGAGCATGGGCGGATCGAGCCGGAGCGGCTGTTCGACGCCGGGCTCTACGACCCCGCCGGCAAGACGCCCGACGTGGCGCGCTGGCTGGCGGCGGAGGCGCATGCCGACCGGCATGCGCATCACCATCACGGTCACGACCACGCGCACGACCCGAACCGCCACGGCGAGGGGATCACGACCTTCTGCCTGACGCGCGAGAAGCCGATCCGCGCGGTCGCGCTCGCGCTGTTCCTGGAGACGCTGGCCGAGCACCGCGGCGCCGACCTGCTGCGCGTCAAGGGCATCCTCAACATCGCCGAGAGCCCGGACCGGCCGGCGGTGATCCACGGCGTGCAGCACGTCTTCCACCCGCCCGCCTGGCTTGACCGCTGGCCCTCGGAGGATCGGCGCTCGCGCCTCGTCTTCATCACCCGCGACATCCCGCGCGCCTGGATCGAGCAACTGCTCGAGGCGCTGGACGACGAGGTCGCGCTTGCGGAGGCAACCCGGACATGACACTGCCACGCGTCGCCTTCATCGGCACCGGCGGCACCATCGCCTCGATCGGCCGTGGCCCGCTCGACCTGGTGGACTACTCGGCGACCGGGAACCTGCTGGACGCCGCCGGCCTGCTCGCGCGCTTCCCGGAGGTGCGGGAGGTGGCGGAGGTGGTGCCGGTGCCCTACCGGGCGGTGTCCTCCACGCGCGTCGGCTGGGCGGACTGGAAGGCGCTGCTGCTGCTCTGCGACCGGCTGGTGGCGGACGATCCTTCGCTCGCCGGCATCGTCATCGGCCACGGGACGGCGTCGCTGGAGGAGACAGCGTATTTCCTCTCGCTGACGCTGAAGACCTCGGTGCCGGTGGTGCTGGTGGGGGCGCAGCGGCCGAGCTCGGCACTCTCGACCGATGCCGGGCTCAACCTGGTCAACGCGGTGCGTGTCGCGGCCTGCCCCGAGGCGCGCGGACTCGGCACGCTGGTGCTGCTGAACGACGAGATCCATGCCGCGCGGGAGGTGACCAAGACCTCCACGGGGCGGCTGCAGACCTTCCGCACGCCGGATTTCGGCGCGCTCGGCCATGCCGACGGGGACCGGATCAGCTTCTACCGCCGGCCCCTGCGCCGCGTGGCACCGGATACGGAATTCGACGTGCGCGGACTGGATGCGCTGCCGCGCGTGGACATCACCTACAGCTACGCCGATGCCGACGGCACCGCCGCGCGCGCCTTCCTCGCCGCCGGGGCGCGGGGCATCGTCACCGCCGGCTTCGCCCCCGGCTTCGTCACGCCCGAGGAGACAGAGGTGCTGCGCGAGGCCGTCGCGAAGGGCGTGGTCGTCGTCTGCTCAAGCCGTGCCGGCTCCGGCCGCGTCTTCCGGACCACGCGCACGCGGGAGGCGGGCTTCCTCAGCGCCGACAACCTCACCCCCCAGAAGGCGCGCATCCTGCTGGCCCTGGCGCTGACCTGCACGAGCGATCCCCAGGAGATCGAGCGGATCTTCGCGACCTACTGACCGCCGCGCCGGCCAACCGGCTGGCGGACCGGGATCAGGGCGCCAGCACGAGCACCTTGGTCTGGCTCGGCACGACCCGCGCGCCGACCGTGTTGGTCGAGTTCTGCATCGTCATCGAGGTCAGGCGCGTGCACGGCATCCCGGCGATCAGCACGGTGAAGGCCGCGGTCAGGTGGCGCGACGGGCCCATCACCGTGCCGGAGGCGACACCGGTCGCCAGGCCGGCGTTGTCGCCATTGGTCAGCGGCGTGACGGTGCCGAGGTTGTGCACTGGCGCGCCCATGATCAGCACCTTGACCTGGTTGGGCACGGCCGTCGGGCCCATCGCGATGTCCGGATAGGGAACCGGGATCGGCGAGGGGACGGCCGGCGTCAGGCACACGTCGGGGAAGGCCAGGTCCATGCCGGCCATCTGGCTGTTCGCGAACATCGGCGGTGCTCCCCGGCCTCAGCCCAGATGGATCTGGCCCGCATCGACCTTTGCGATGGTCGAGGCGGTGACGAGCGCGTTGGCGCCGCGCAGGTGCAGCGTGCCCTCGGCGCGGTGGTCTATGGTGCCGCTGCGCAGGTGGTCGCCCTCCTCGACGAAGCGGTAGCTGCGCCGGGCGCGCGACAGGATGCGGCCCATGAGAGTCTCCAGCGCCTCGCCGACCACCTTCAGGCTGCCGATATGGGCGGCAAGGCTGCGGCCGACATGCACCACCTCGTCGAGCAGCAGCCGCGCGCGGCGCCCGGTCACCGTCAGTTCGTCGCCCGCGGTGATCGTGACCGCCGCAGGACTTGCCACCTCGGCTCCGGTCTCGCCGCGCAGGGCAAGGCGCCCGGCCGTGGCGGCGATCTCCAGGTCGCCCTGCACGGCGAGGCGCAGCGGCGCCGTGCTCCGCCGCTCCAGCACGGCGAGGATGTAGGGCCGCTCGGCGCCGCCGCCGAGCAGCACGAGGTCGCCGGGCTCGGGCTCGACCAGGCAGCTCACGGCGCGCCGTGCGGGCAGGCGCGCGCTGCCGGCCTCGACGAGCAGCGTCTCCTCGCCCGCGCGCAGCACCACCTCGCCGATCATCGTCGTGCCGGCGGCGCCGATGGCACCGGGCAGCGCGCGGCGTGGTGACGGGATCGCGTTCATCGGCTGCTTCCCTCCAGGCGGCGCCGCAAGGGCCGCCGCCTTCCTTGGCTACGCGGCGGGCCAGCGCGCATGCCAGCCCTCCGCCCTGGTCCGCTCCGGGTCCGGCGGCAGCGCGGAGCGCCGGTCCGGGATGCGGGCATTCTCGTCCTGGATCGCGTGCAGGTTCGCGCGCGTCAGCGTGGCGCCGGAGAGATCGGCACCGGTGAGCACCGCGTGGCTGAGATCGGCATAGGTCAGGTCGCAACTGGCGAACCGCGCGCCCTCGGCGCGCAGCCCCGTCGCGACGGCCTCGAAGAGTCGTGCCCCGGAAATGTCGGCACGGGTGAGCTCGGCACCGATCAGGATCGCCTGCGTCATGTCGGCGGCGCGCAGGCTCGCGCCGGAGAGGCGCGCGCCAGTCATCACGGCCTGCTTCAGTACCGCCCGATCGAGCCGCGCGCCCTCCAGCAGCGCGCTGACCAGACCGGCCTGCGTCAGGTTGCAGCCGGTCAGGTCGCAGCCGGTGAGGTCGGCGTCGGCGAACTGGCAGCCAGGGAAGGCTAGGCCCGCGAGCGAACGGCCGGAGAGCTGGGCCTTGTTGAACAGGGTGCGGAACAGACGCGCTTCCTCGAGCCGCGCCTGCCGGAGATCGGCCTCCAGCACCGCGGCGCCTTCCAGGTCTGCGCGGCGCAGGTCGATGCCAGCGGTGCGGCAGGAGACGAAGGCTGCGCGCACCAGCGTCGCGGCGGCGAAGGAGGTGCGCTCGAAGCCCGAATTGGCGACGGCGCCGACGGTGAGGTCGGCTCCGCCGAAATCGGCTGCGGCGAAGTCGCATTCGGAGGCCTGAACGGCCGTGAGGCGCGCGCGGCGCGCCCGGGCGCCGCGGAAGTCGCACTTGCCGAGCGTGGCCTGGGAAAGGTCGCTTCCGTCCAGTACCGCCC
>JADGHI010000455.1 GCA_019689515.1 Acetobacteraceae bacterium
AGGCGGGGGAAGGTAGCGGCGCCCCGCGTCGCGTCCAAGGCCGACTGCAGCATCCACGCCGCCGCCGCCCGGTCCACCACCTTGGCCCGCCGGGCCCGGCTGAGGTCGGCCTCGCCGATGAGGAAGCGGTTGACGGCGGCGGAGGACAGGCGCTCGTCCCACATCGCCGCCGGCAGGCCCGCGGCGTCCGAGAGCGCTGCCGCCCAGTCCTGTGCCGCCTGCGCCGCCGGCCCGCGGCTGCCGTCCATGGAGAGCGGCAGGCCGACGACCAGGCCGCCGACCCCCTCCTTCGCCGCGATGGCGCGGATCTCCGCCGCCACCTCCCGCAGCTTGCCGCGCCGGAGGCTGCCATAGGGGCTCGCCAGCAGCAGCGTGACGTCGGAAAGCGCCAGGCCGAGAGTCTTCGTCCCCGGATCGATTCCGAGCAGGCGCTCGCCGCGCTTCAGGCCCGCGCGCAGGTCGCTCAGGTGGACGAGGGGCATGGGCGCCGTTATGGTCCGCCGCCGTTTCCCCGGGAAGTCCTGGCAGAGCATTCGTCCGTCATGTCGCTCGACACAGCAACCGTGAGGCGCGTCGCCGCGCTCGCCCGCATCCGGCTGGAGGAGGAGGCGGAGGTCATGCGCCTCCAGGCCGAGCTGAACGGCATCCTGGGCTGGATCGAGCAGCTCCAGTCGGTGGACACCGAGGGCGTCGAGCCGATGGCGGGCGGCGCCCCGGGTGGCGGCGCATCCGCGAGGATGCCGATGCGCGAGGAGGACGTGGTGACGGACGGCGGCATCCGCGAGCAGATCCTCGCAAATGCCCCGGACCGCGAAGGCGACTTCTTCGCCGTTCCGAAGGTGGTGGAGTGACGGCGGCGATGCATCCGACCGATTTCACCCTCGCCGGCGCGCTCGCCGCGCTCGAGGAAGGCGCGATCAGCGCGGTGGAGCTGACGCGCGCGCATCTCGACGCCATCGAGGCGCTGAACCCGCGGCTCAATGCGTTCATCACGGTGACCGCCGAGCAGGCGATGGAGGCGGCGCGCGAGAGCGACGCGCGGCGCGCGCGCGGCGAGGCGCGGCCGCTGGAGGGCATTCCGCTCGCCGTCAAGGACCTGTTCTGCACCGCGGGCGTGCGGACCACGGCGGCGAGCCGCATCCTCGGCAATTTCGTGCCGCCCTATGAGAGCACGGTGACGGCGCAGCTCCTGCGCGACGGGGCGGTGTTCCTCGGCAAGGCGAATCTCGACGAGTTCGCGATGGGCTCGTCGAACCTGACAAGCGCCTTCGGGCCCGTGGAAAATCCGTGGAGCCGGCGGGACGACCCGGAGACGAAGCTCGTGCCGGGCGGCTCCTCGGGCGGCTCGGCGGCGGCGGTGGCGGCGCGGATGGCGCTCGGCGCCACGGGAACGGACACCGGCGGCTCGATCCGCCAGCCGGCGGCCTTCTGCGGGGTGGTCGGGATCAAGCCGACCTACGGGCGCTGCTCCCGCTTCGGGATCGTCGCCTTCGCCTCCAGCCTCGACCAGGCGGGGCCCTTCGCGCGCACCGTCGAGGACTGCGCGATCCTGCTGCGCTCGATGAGCGGGCACGATCCGAAGGATTCGACCAGCGCCAATGTGCCGGTGCCGGACTTCGCCGCCGCCTGCAAGCGGAGCGTGAAGGGCCTCCGGATCGGCGTGCCGAAGGAATACCGGCTCGACGGCATGCCGGCGGAGATCGAGGCGCTGTGGCGCCAGGGCCTCGACTGGCTGCGCGCCGAGGGCGCGGAGACGGTCGAGATCAGCCTGCCGCACACGAAGTACGCGCTGCCGACCTACTACATCGTCGCGCCCGCCGAGGCCTCCTCCAACCTCGCGCGCTATGACGGCGTGCGCTACGGGCTGCGGGTCGAGGAGAAGGGCGACGACCTGCGCACCATGTACGAGCGCACCCGCGCCGCCGGCTTCGGGGCGGAGGTGAAGCGGCGGATCATGATCGGCACCTATGTGCTCTCCGCCGGCTACTACGAGGCCTACTACCTGAAGGCCCAGAAGGTCCGCGCGCTGATCGCGCGCGACTTCGACCAGGCGTGGGAGAAGGTGGACGCGATCGTGACGCCCGCGACACCCTCCGCCGCCTTCGCGATGGGCGAGAAGACCGACGACCCGGTGACGATGTATCTCAACGACGTCTTCACCGTGACGGCGAACCTCGCTGGCCTGCCGGGCCTCGCCGTGCCCGCGGGGCTGGACGCGCAGGGGCTGCCGCTCGGCCTGCAGGTGATCGGCCGGGCCTTCGACGAGGAGACGGTGTTCGCCGTCGGCGCCGCGATCGAGCGCGCCGCGGACTTCAAGGCGCTGCCGCGGGTGAGGGCAGGGGCATGAGCGCGACCTATACGCTGGAGGGCCGCACGGGCCCGTGGGAGCTGGTGATCGGCCTCGAGGTCCACGCCCAGGTCGTCAGCAACGCCAAACTGTTCTCCGGCGCGGCCACCGCCTTCGGCGCGGAGCCGAACACGCAGGTCTCCTTCATTGATGCCGGCTTCCCCGGCATGCTGCCGGTGATCAACCGCGAATGCGTCGCGCAGGCGATCCGCACCGGGCTTGGCCTCAACGCGCAGATCAACCTGTGGTCGCGCTTCGATCGCAAGAACTACTTCTATGCCGACCTGCCGCAGGGCTACCAGATCAGCCAGTACGCCCACCCGATCGTCGGCAAGGGCGCGGTAGAGATCACGCTCTCCGACGGCACCACGAAGACCATCGGCATCACCCGCCTGCACCTGGAGCAGGACGCGGGCAAGTCGCTGCACGACCAGCACCCGACCAAGACCTTCGTGGACCTCAACCGCTCCGGCATCGCGCTGATGGAGATCGTCTCCGAGCCCGACATGCGCTCGCCGGAGGAGGCCGGCGCCTATCTCGCCAAGCTGCGCCAGATCATGCGCTACCTCGGCACCTGCGACGGCAACATGGAGGAGGGGTCGCTGCGCGCCGACGTGAACGTCTCCGTCCGCCGCCCGGGCGAGGGCTACCGCACGCGCTGCGAGGTGAAGAACATCAACTCCATCCGCTTCGTCATGCAGGCGATCGAGGCCGAGGCACGCCGCCAGATCGCCGTCTGGGAAGAGAGCGGGGAGGTCGAGCAGGAGACGCGCCTGTTCGACACCGGCCGCGGCGTCACCCGCTCCATGCGCAGCAAGGAGGAGGCGCACGACTACCGCTACTTCCCCGATCCCGACCTGCCGCCGCTGGTGCTGGACCCGGCCTGGGTGGAGGAGCTGAAGCGCACGCTCCCCGAGCTGCCGGATGCGCGGAAGGCGCGCTACATGCGCGACTTCGGCCTGCCCGCCTACGACGCTTCCGTTCTGGTGGCCGAGAAGGAGACCGCCGTCTACTACGAGGAGGTGGCGCGCGGTCGCGATCCGAAGCTCGCCGCCAACTGGGTGATGGGCGACCTGTTCGCGGCGCTGAATCGCACGAAGCGCACCATCGAGGATCCGCCGGTCTCGGCGCGCGACCTCGGCGCGCTGCTCGACCTGATGAAGGACGGCACGCTCTCGGGCAAGCTCGCGAAGGAGGTGTTCGAGGCGATGGTGGAGACGGGCAAGCCGCCCGGCGTCATCGTCGAGGAGCGCGGGCTGCGCCAGGTGACCGACACCGGTGCGATCGAGGCCGCCGTCAGCAAGGTGCTCGCCGCCAATGCCGACAAGGTGGCGGAGTACAAGGCCGGCAAGGACAAGCTGTTCGGCTTCTTCGTCGGTCAGGTGATGAAGGCGATGCAGGGCAAGGCGAATCCGGCCCTGGTCAACGAGACGCTGAAGCGCGCGCTCGGCTGAGGCGCCCGCCCCCCCGCGGGCCCCGCGGCGCC
>JADGHI010000456.1 GCA_019689515.1 Acetobacteraceae bacterium
GGGCGGTCTCGCGCCGGAGCAGGCGCCGCAACGGGGCCGCGCGCGCCTCCGCCCCCGCGGGGGTGAGCCGGCCGAGATCGGCCGCGGCGCCAAGGGCGGCGATCCGTCCCTGCAACTCGGCCGCCGCCGCGCCGAGGATGCCGCCCGCATCGCCGGCGACGAGGATGCGCGGCTCGGAACTGCGGCCGAAGGGGTCGAGCACCGGCCGGAAGCAGGCCTGGGCGGCGCTCCACTCATGCGCGCAGCCGAGGGAGAGCGTCGCGTGGACGTTCGGCACCACGCCCTCGTGCAGCAGAAGCCCGCTCGCCGGCGCTTCCTGCCAGGCGCCGTCCCGGCCGCGCCAGCGCAGGCGCGCGATGCGGCCCTCGCCGAGCGCCTCGACGGCCTCGACTCCGCGATGGACCGGGATGCCCGCGCGCGCGACCGCACGCCGCCAGGCAAGGCCCTTGGCGATCGAGCCCCAGGCCGCGGCGAGGGCCGGTGCGTGGCGGGCCGCGATCCGCCAGGCGCCCGGCGGCGCGGTGTCCAGCACGCCCGCGACGCGGCCGCCGAGCGCCAGCACCTGCGCGCAATAGAGCCACACCAGCGGCCCCTGGCCCGCGATCCACACGCCCGGATCGGGCAGGGCACCGGAGGTCTTGAGCAGGATCTGCGCCGCGCCGACGGTCATCACGCCGGGCAGCGTCCAGCCCGGGATGGGCACCGGCCGCTCCAGCGCGCCGAGGGCGAGCAGCACGCGTTCGCCGACGAATACGGAGGCGGCGCCGGCGTGGCTCGCCATCACCCGGCCGTCGCGCTCCACCTGCCAGACCTGCGTCTCCGGGCGGTAGGCCGCGCCGGACTCGCGGAAAGCCGCGACCCGCGCGACCCCGGCGCGATAGTCGGCGCCGAGCGCGGCGACCAGCGGGCCGTTCTCCGCGACGGAGCGCTCCACCGCGCGCCAGACCTGACCGCCTGGTGCCGGCTGCTCGTCCAGCAACACCACGGAGAGCCCGAGCTGCGTCGCCTCCGTCGCCGCGGCGAGGCCGGCCGGGCCGGCGCCGACGACGACGAGGTCGAAGCGTTCCTCCGGCGCCGTCATCGCAGGCGCGGCGCGCCGTGCTGGCGCTCGATGACCATCCCCTCGCGCACCGTCACGAGGCAGGCCTGGCGGGAAGGTTCGCCGTCGATCACCATCAGGCACTCGAAGCAGGTGCCCATCATGCAGTAGGGCGCGCGCCGCTCGCCCGTCGCGGGGTTGGTCCGCGTGTGGTCGAGGCCGGCGAGCAGCGCCACCGCCGCCACCGTATCGCCCGTGCGTGCGCGCACCGGGCGGCCGTCGAGCGTCACCGTGACCGTCTCCGCCTCGCGGCGCGTCGGGTCAGGCGGCCTGTGGAACATCGAAGCGCTCCGGGGCGAAGGGTCGCAGGGTGTCGGGGGGGCGCTCGGCGAGGATCGCCTCGGCAAGGTCGTTGGCGTGCACGGCGGCGAGCGTGACGCCGGAATGGCAGATCGTCGCGTAGGCGCCGGGGAAGCGCTCCGACTGGTGGTAGACCGGGAAGCCGTCGGGCGAGAGGACACGCAGCCCGGCCCAGGCGCGCACCACGCGCGCGCGGGCGAGGTCGGGCATGATCCGCACCGCGTTCGCCGCGATCGTCGCCTCGCCGGCGAGCGTCGTGTCGGTGATCATGCCGACGTCCTCGTGCGTCGTCCCGAGCAGGATCGTGCCATCGGCGGTCTGCCGGATGCCGTTCGCCGGTAGCGGAACATAGGGCTGGACCCGTTCCGTCACCATGATCTGGCCGCGCTCCGCGCGCATCGGCACGCGCAGGCCGAGCGCATCGGCGAGCGCGGGCGTGCCATGGCCGGCGGCGAGGACCAGCTTCGTCGCGCGGATCGGGCCGGCGGGCGTGTCCGCGGTGAAGCCCTCGCCATCCGGTCGCACGGCACGTGCCGGCGCGTCGGGCCGGTAGGCCGCGCCGTGGCGCTGCATCGCGGCGTGCAGGGCGCGCAGCAGGCGCAGCGGGTTGGCGCATCCGTCGTGCGGGCAGAAGGCTGCGCCGGTGACGTCGGGCCCGAAGCGCACGCCCGGCATGAGTCGCTCGAGCGCGGGACGCTCGAGCAGTTCGAGGCCCTACACCTCCCGCCCGGACTGGTTGTGCAGGCGGAGGATCGTCACGCGGCGGGCCTCGAACCCGTTCTCGCCCAGGCAATAGGCGAGGCCGCCGCGCTGCTCGTGCTCCGGGCTGATGCCGGTGGTCTCGATCAGCTCCGCGGCGAAGGCGCCCCAGAGATCGGCGGAGCGGCGGGTCCACCGGGCGTAGGCGGGCATCCCGTCGCCCTTCGACTGCAGCCAGACCAGCCCGAAATTCACCCGCGCCGAGCGCAGCGCATTGTCGCCCTGGTCGAGCACGACGACGCGCGCGCCGCGCTTCGCGAGGCCATAGGCGATGGCCGAGCCGACCATGCCGCCGCCGACCACGGCGATGTCGTAGTGCTCCGCTGTCGTCATGGCCTTCAGCTCAGCACGGCGACGGTCATGCGCTTGATCAGGTCGAAGTCGATCTGCGCGCCGAGGCCCGGCCGGTCGGGGGCGCGCACCATGCCGTCGCTGCCGATCTCGATGTCGTCCACGATGCCATATTTCTGCGCCTCGGCGGGCAGCAGCACCTCGAAGAACTCGGTGTTCGGGATTGCCATCGCGAGGTGCAGGTTGGCGAAATTGTTCAGCGAGTTGCCGCCGTGGTGGATCTCGTAGTTCATGCGGAAGGCCTGGGCAAGATGCGCGGTCTTGTACACCGTCGTGATCCCGCCCTTCACCGCGACGTCGCCGCGCAGGTAGTCGGTCGCGCGGTTCATGATCCACTGCGCGTAGCCGTCGAGGCCGCCCAGCGGGTACTCCGTCGCCATGATCGGGATGCGCAGGAGCTGGCGCAGCTTGACGTAGTTGTAGAGGTCCTGGTCGGCGAGCGGGTCCTCGTACCAGTAGAAGCCCAGCTCCTCCGCCACCTTGCCGACGCGGAGCGCGGTCGGGAAGTCGTAGGCCCAGGTGGAGTCGAGCATGATCCGGTAGTCGTCGCCGACGGCGCGGCGCACAGCGCGGCAGGCGGCGATGTCGGCCTCCATCCGCTGCGGCGGGTGGATCTTGTACGCGGCCCAGCCGGCCTCCTTATAGCGCAGCGCCTCCTCCGCATAGGCCTCCGGCGAGGGTAGGATGGCCGAGCTCGCATAGGCCGGGATCGCGTCGCGGTAGGTGCCGAGCAGGCGGTGCACCGGCACGTCGAGCGCCTTGCCCGCGAGGTCCCACAGGGCCACGTCCACCGCGCCGATCGCGCGCGGCGTCGCCTGGCGGATGCGGGTCCAGAGCCGCGCGACGAGCTTCTCGCGGTCCAGCGGGTTCTCGCCCATGACCAGCGGCTTGAGCCAGCGGATCAGCATCGTCGCCTCCGCATCCGCCGGGATGGTGGCGGAGCCGAGGAAGGCGTGGCCGGTGATGCCCTGATCGGTGCGGATCTCGACCAGGCCGAGCCGTGACTCGCCGGCGGATGCCGAGGTGTGCGCGCCGTAGGTGACCGCGGGGATGCCCTTCCAGGCGAACAGCGTCAGGACGACGTCGGTGATCCTCATCGCGCTCGGCCTCCTCCCTCCCGGAACGCGAAAGCCTAGCCCGCCCCCGCGAGCGGGGCGAGACGGCCTCCCTGCGCCGGCACCTTCCGGCGGCAACGGGTGCGGTCGGCGGCGCAGCCGGCGGACCTCGCGGCACCGCTCCCCTCCCGGCGCACGGGGTGGCTCCTCGGAGGCCGGTGGCGCAGCGCCGATTCGGTGCGATCCTTGGCCGGCCGCTCCTGGAT